>NZ_BCBP01000017.1:0-189777 GCF_001753955.1 Pseudomonas sp. NBRC 111139 | reverse complement strand
CGCGACATCTTTTCGCTTCTGATGCGTCAAAAAGGGATTTTCATGTACATCGGCAAAGCCGCCCAGCTGTCGGGCACCACCGTCAAAAGCATCCGCCATTACGAAGAAATCGGCCTGTTGCCACCCCCGCAACGCGAAGGCAAGTACCGCATCTACAGCCAGCAAAGCGTAGAGCTGCTGACCTTCATCAAATGCGCTCAGCAACTCGGCTTCAAGCTCAAGGAAATGCAGGCCATTCTGCAGGATCATCGCGGCCAGGAGCTGCCCTGGGATCTGGCCATGCAGGCCATCGATAACAAAAAGCAGGAATTGATGGGGCAGATCCAGGCCTTGCAGCAAGTGCATGACGGCTTGGTTGAGTTTGAGCTGAGCCTCAAAGATGCTCAGATGCAATGCCAGTTCGAACACCTGGAAAAGGCCCGCTGAATCCGCTCCGCCGCCCCTGAACGGCCATGGCGCCCCGTGCCGTTTTCAGCACGCAGGCGCCCCGGCGATTTAGCCTGGCACAGCCCCACCCCCCGGCTGCTCGCCCTCTTGCACGGCTGGCTGCGGCACAATCGAGGCAAAGAACCACGGCGAAATCAGCGTGACCAACAAAATGGTCATGAAGCCGCTGGATGACAGCGCCAGTATCACCAATACACCCAGGTCAATGACGGGTTTGTAGGCGGAGAACAGCAGCGCGACGAAGCCCATCGAGAAGATCACGACGTTGACCACCGTCGAGCGCCCGACGCCCTGCATGGCCGCCAGGATGGCCTCGTCGATCTCGATGCCCTTCTGCACCAGCATCTTGATCCGTGACAGCAGGTGAACGGCGTAATCCACGACGCCCACCACCAGGAACGTCACCAGTGTGGTACCGATGTTCAACTCGATATCCAACAGGTACATGCTGCCGTACACCGTCACCGACGTGGTCAGCAACGTCAGCATGCCGAGGATGCCCAGGCGTACTGACTTGAGCCAGAACATCATCATCAAGGTCACGGCCAGCAACGCCAGCGAGAAGCTCAGCACCTGACCCTGGGTGATTTCCTGCAACACCCCGGTCCATATGTACGGCGTACCGGCATGGGTGACCTGCAGGTTGGCCGGTTTGTTGATGGCCAGCCAGGCGTCCAGTTTATCGAGCATCGCCTGGTAATCGCCCGCCACAGAGGAGGTCATGGTGAACAGCGTCACCGCCTTCGAGTAATCGGCATTGAGCACGTTCTGCAAGTCAGTGCCGCCACCGTTCTCGAACATCATGATGTGTTGTTCGATGAGCGAGTTGCCATCGACATCGAAGGTCTCCGGTTTCCCGTCATCATCGACCACCGTCACCTGCTCCACCGCCTGCGGCACCCGCAGGAACGCAGGGTTCATGTCGTTGAGCACAAGGTTCATGCGCTTGATGTAGGTCGCCACCGAATAGGTGTAACTCACGTTCGGCTGGGCCTTGATGAACTGGTCCAGACGTTCGAGGAACTGCACGGTTTCAGTGGTCAGCGCGCCACGCGGAGTCTTGGTGTCGAAAGCGATCCAGCCCGGCGATGTACCGGCGACTCCGGCCCGGTTGATGAATTCGTCGGACATCCGCACCGGGCTGTCCTTCTTGAAGTAGGCAATGCCCGAGTCTTCGATATCCACCTTGAACGTGAACACCGTCATCATCGCCAACAACGGCAGGGTCACCAGCAATACCGGCTTGCGCCAGCGAATCAGCCAGGCACAGAACACCACCAGATAGTGGGAGATCAGCGACGCTTTCAGTTGCACTTTGCGCGGGACGGCATCTTTGCCCCAGATCGAAATCCACGCCGGAATCAGTAGCAACGAGATGATCAGCGCCGCCGTCAGGCCGATGGACATGAATACGCCAAAGTTGCGGATGCTGACAATATTGTTGGTGGTGGAAATCAGGAACGTGGCAATAGTCGTGACCGTTGTCAACACTACCGGCGTGACCATCAGGCGCTGGGTTTCCCGGTTGGCTTCGCGGAAAGACTTACCCGAATTGAGCTGTTCGTAATACTCGGCCATGACATGGATCGCGTCGGCACAACAGATGGTGAACAGGAACACCGGCAAGACACTGGTGAGCAAGTCCATCGGCACACGCAGCAGCGCCATCAGGCCAAGGGTCCAGATGGTGCAGAACAGGATATTGAACAGCGGCAGCACCACGCCCAGTGGTTTGCGAAAGAAGAAAACCAGCAGAGAGGTCACCAGCAGGAACACGATCGGGAACAGCATCGCCAGGTCGTGATCGATGATTTCCTGCTGGGCCGCAATGAAGATCGGCATGCCGGCGATGAACACCTCATCGGTGAACTCCGGGTGGGCGGCCTGGTACTTCGCGATGATCTCGCGGACCTGGTGATAAGCACGCAACTGGGCCTGAGCGTCGTCCTGTTTGGTGCCCAGTTCGGCGACGACCATGGCGACTTTCTTGTCCGCCGAGACGACGCCACCGACCATCTGCTCGTTGCCCATGATCTGCGCTTCGACCTTGATCGGGTCCATATCCAGGGCGTGCAGGGTCTTGTGGATCCACAACTCGCCATCGGCACTCAAGCTGATGTTTTCCAGGTCAGCCATCGAGGCCATTTCCTGGATCGGGTTGATCCGCTCGGCAAGAAAGCTCAAAAACTGCAGGTCATGGCTGTCCCAGTGCCGGGCAGTCCCATGGTCGCGCAGCGCTTTGGCGGCAGCGTAATCGTTCTGCGAAAAACCCTCGGCGAGGATCTGCACCAGCAAACCCTGGGCATCAGGGTCGTCACTGTGCAGGCCGACGATGCGCTGCAGTTCGACACGGTCCTCATCGTTCGCCAGCATCAACCGGCGTATGGCCTGGGACAGCTCAAACTGGGCGTTCAGCGACGTGGTGTTGAAGACACTCTCGGGGTTGTTCAGCGCCACCATGACCGAGTCATACGTGCCGGTGAACTCGCGCTGCAGATCAATGATCGTCTTGCGCGCCGGGTGAGTGTCCTTGAGCAGATACGGATTGGTGTCCGACATCAGCGCGCCGAGGGTGTAGGTGAAGTAGGCGGTGATCGCCACCAACACGAACACAATTGCCCGCGCATAGCGCTCGACGAAGTTCAGGTATCTTTCCATGAATGAGGGTTCCAGATGAATCGAGAGCGGCGCTTAGCGGGCAGACACGGCGTATTCCGGCAAGTCGCCGGCTTTCAGCCCGCGCTTGATCGCGGTCTGCGTGAACAGGCGGTCGTCCAGCGCGACGTTGTACTGCAACTGGTTGAAGCGCAGCTGAGAGCGCGTACCGGCGATGAAGTCCTCGGTTTCGCTGAGGGTAATGCTGTCGATCTGGTCGATGGTTTCAGTCTTCAGGGTGCGCATCTGCTTGAACATCACACCTTTTACATCGAAGAAGTCCTGGCGCAGCACCAGCGAGTTCTTCTTGTCAACCCAGACCTTGAGCTTGTTGTAGCCGGTCTTGGCCAGCACGGCAGGCGTCGCCGGCTCACGCTCGATCACGTAGCAATCGCGGCCCTGCAACTGCTCTTCGCCAACCAGCGTTTGGCGATAGTCTTCGGCGCGAATCTTGTCGAGGTCGGCATAGGAGTAGTCGCTACCCATGAACGCCCCGCGTTTGTCGGTGGTGGAAATCCTTCGGGTCTGTCGGCTGACCGGCAAATACATCCATTGGCTGTCTTCGAGGCCCAGGGCCTCGCGCGGGTTTTCGATGTGGAAGGCGACGTCACGCACATCACTCGGCGCGGAGAAATACATGGTGAATTTGTCGCTGTCCGGGTAATCCTTTTGCAGGTAGCTGAACTCGCGGATGCGGCTGTTACCTTGCTTGTCGATCAGGATCAGGGACACCTGGGACATGAAGCTCTTGCCGTCGTCGCGGTCCCGGGCCTGGCGAATGATGTCGTCGGCCGTGCGTGTTTCAGCTGCCATGGCGGCAGCGGCGCTCAGCAGCAGTGCGCTTACAGTCAGGGTCTTGAAGATGGGCAACATGGCGATTTCCTTTTCATTGTTTGAGTGGTTCGCACACCGCACCGGTGTGGTCAGAACAGATAACCGGCGGACAAGCGCACCTGGTCGCGGTTGTCGTACGCACCGAACTGGCGGTCGGGCTTGCCGAAGAACACATCGACTTCGAGCCCCAACTTGAGCCAGTCCACCGGTTTGTAGGTGAAGATCCCCTGAACGAAACTGTCGTCCTGCGCTGGCGGCGACATGCCGAATACCAGACGGGTCTTGAGGCGATCCTGGAACTGCGAGCCTTCGGCAGACACGGTGAACAGGTCGTCGCGTTTGTCCTGGACCATGCCGGGCTGCCAGTCGAGCAGCCGCTGATGTTGCCACTGCGTCGAGATCAGCCAGTCCCGCAAGAGGTAATCGACGCCCAGCAGCGACTTGGTCATCGCCGTCTGGTCGCTGCCGTAAGCGCGGTAAGGATTGGTGACGCGCCAATTGTCGAAGTAGGCGACTTCACTGCGTACCACGATGCTGTGGCCGGCATCGATGGCCACACCGGCGCCGCCCATGGAATAGCGCGGGAATTGCCGCTCGAGGCGAATCAGGCCCTCTTCGGTCTGGCCTTCGACGGCGTAAACCGGGTCCTGTTGGCGGGCGTTGAGGGCAACGAAGCTGACATCCACCGTGCCGATCCGGCCGTTGGCACTGGCGCCGTAACCGAAGCCACTGTGACCGTCATAACCGGGCCGCGAATCGACCACGAACATCTGCGGATCGGGTGTGGCAAAGATCGGTGCATCGAACTCGCTGCCGACGGCCGGCGCCTGGTTTTTCACAAAATCAGTGATCACCAGCGCTTCCAGCTCCCACTCGGCGACCGGCTGCACCAGGCGAACCATCGGCACGGCGATGCGGCTGTCTTCCAACAGACCGATCACACCCTCGCGATAATCCAGCGGGTTGATCTGATCGAGCACCCGTAATTCATCTGCACGCCCCCACACCACCTGCTGCCAGCCCACCGTCAGCTCGCCGTCACCGACGTAGAGCCCCCAGTAAAGGTGCCGCCAATCGGCAGTCGCCCGGTAATCGTCCCGGGCTTGCGCGCTGTATGGGTTGTTGCCGTCATAACGGAAGTCGTAACGGGCTCGGCCCTTGGCCTTGTAGTAGCCGCTGTCCCAGGCATCCTCCAGGCTGAACTTGAGGTACACGGCCTTTTGCGTGACCCGGTCGTCACCGTGCAAACGCACGGCCGTGGCAACGCCGATCTCCGCTTCATGGTGCTCCGGCAACCACTCGGCGATCGCCACTGGCGAGCCGAGGCTGACCAGCGCGGCCAAAAGGCCGCGGTTCAATCCCAGTCGAGCCATGGCTACATTCCCAACCCGGCACCGCCGTCGATCATCAGGCTTTGCGCCGTGACACCACTTGCCTGCGGGCTCGCCAGATAACGAACCATGGCCGCCACTTCGTCGCCCTGAATGAAGCGCCGTAGGGGCAACTTCTTCTTGGCATTGCGCAGGATTTGCTCGTGGCTGATCCCGGCGATGCGCGCTTGAGCCGCCAATTCGCCTTGCAGCATCGGTGTGTCGATCCAGGCGGGCAGGATGGCATTGACGGTGATTCGCCGTGGCGCCAGGTCCAGCGCCAAGGCTTTGGTCATGCCGATGATGCCGTGCTTGGAGGCGCAGTAAGCGGTGTTGCGAACCTTGCCCGCTCGGCCGAGGATCGACGACATGTTGACGATCCGCCCACCCTCCGCCATCAGTGGCAGGCACAACGAGGTGACGTAAAAGGTGCCGTTGAGGTTGATCGAAATCACCTTGTGCCAGTTGTCGAGGTCTTCGGGTTCGTTCTCGTCGCAGACCCCGGCGCTGTTGACCAGCACATCGACAAAGCCGACCCGGTTGGCCAGGCCCTTGAACAGAAGTTGCAGGCTGGCGAGATCGGCGATGTTCGCTTGATGGGTTTCGATGCGAGCGGCAAATTCGCCCTCGGTGACCCAGCTCTGCAAGGTTGCCAGATCCCGATCAAGCAAGATCAAAAGGTGCTCGGCCTGGGCTGCAAAACTTTCCGCGACGGCGCGGCCAATACCATTGGCCGCGCCGGTAATCACAATCGTGCGTAACTGGCTCATGGCATTTTCAATCCGCCGTTGACGGACAAGACTTCGCCCGTGACGTACAGGCCGCGCTCGGCCAGATACAGCACCGCGTCGGCAATTTCTTCAGGGCGGGCGAACCGTTTGATCAACAGCCGCGACTGGATTTCCTGCTCATGGGCGCCGACCAGGGCTTGGCTCATGTCGGTGCTGACGATGCCGGGCGCCACCGCGTTGACCCGGATGTTGCGCGGCGCCAACTCCACCGCCAGTGCGCGTGTCAATGCTTCTACACCGCCTTTGGCGGCGGCGTAGTTGCTCTGGCCCTTGCCGGGCTTTTGCGCGGCCACCGAACTGAGGTTGACGATGCACCCGCTGCGTTGGCGCATCATGCAGGGCAGCACCTGCTGACAGCACAACAACGTGCCGACCAGGTTGGTCTGGATGACCTCGGTGATGTCGCTCAACGATTGCGTGGCGAGCAAACCGTCACGGGTAATACCGGCGTTGTTGACCAACAAGTCGATACGCTCGAAACGTTGCTCGACCCGTTCAAAAAACGCCTGAATGCTCGGCGCTTCCTTGACATCACACTGCACGGCCAGGCAGTCCCGGCCGAGCCCTTCGACCTGCGCCTGCAAGGCAGCGGCTGACGCCTCGTCACGGACATAACTGAAGGCAACCTGATAACCCGCGCCGGCCAGGGCCAGCACGATGGCCTTGCCAATGCCGCGACTGCCGCCGGTCACGACAGCTATTTTCTGAGTCATGACCGCTCCTTACAGTGAGTTTTGAGTTTTGAATTGCGCGAGGGTGAAACCGTGGGTCGCGGCCAGTGCGCGGACCTGCTGCACTTGCTCACGGCTGATATCGCCGTAGGAGCCGTGCTGGCTCATGCCAGACAAGCCCATCAACACCGACTCGGCCATGCACGCATACAGCTGACCTTTTTTCAGATAGGCCCGCACGTTGGGCGCCAGGCCATCGTCGAACGGCGTCTGGACGATGCCGCCGTGCATGTAGAGCACGTCTTCGCGTTGGCTCGGCAGATCTTGATGGACGTTCAGCGGCACGGCGATATCGCAAATCACGCTGCGCTCGGCGAAATGTTCGGCACCGAGGAACGGCTGAGGCGCATTGGCAGCGCACAGGACAATCCGTGCGCCCTTGATGGCGTCGAGATCGTTGGTGACCGTGATGAAGGCGTTCGCGCCAAGGCGCTCATCCACCAGACGGGCGATGTGCAAACCGAGGTCGGCTTTTTGGCCATGTGAGTGCAACACGCCACGAAAACCATCAAGGGTCAGCAGTCGCTGCGCCAGCCGGTCGTGTTCGGCCGTGCCTTTGAGGATCGAACGGGCCGCGTCGGCGTAGATCTGTTGCGCGGTTTTCTCCAGGCGCCGAACCGAGCCGTCACGACCGCTGCCAATCAGAATCAGGTGATCGACGGTGGCGGACAGCACCGAGGCATAGGTCGACGCAACGTTACCGGCGGCACCGACAACGGCAGCGGTTTGCTCGCGCAGTGCCAGACCTTGCTGTACACAGCCTTGCTCGATGGCTTCGAGCCCCATGCCGATGGTCAGGGCGTTGCCGGACGTCAGCGCCATGTCGGCAATCTTCAGCGCCTGACAATTGTTGGTGACGATCGAGGTGTACATCCCGAGGCCGGCGATGCTGCAGCCATCGGCGCGGGCATCGGTGACACGCCTGCCGACTTCTTCGCGAATGCTGTCCAGGTCACCACTGCGGATGTACTCGGCCATGGCATCCGAATCCATGCACAGCGGGTATAACGTGAACTCCACCGCCATGCCGAGGCGCGACCGAATGATCACCGGGCCGACTGGCACAGCGCGGCGTTCAGGCTTGGTGCGATTGATGAACGTGCGTTTTTGTTCCGGGCTCAGGGCTGCCAGCGAGGGATCGACGTCACCGAGGATATCGGCATCGATCAGGTGGTTGATGAACGCTACCCGAGCGACGACTTCGACCTTGGCATCCCTGTTTTCAACGGGCTCGGTCACCCGAAAATCGTCCTGACGGGCTGGCACGGTGGGCATCGAGTCCGCGCAGATACCCGCCGCCAACGGCAACGCATCGCCACGGCGCAGCATGTCGCAGACCCGTTGCAGGGCAGCGATCAGCCCGTCGATTTCGCCCAGGGTGATACAGGCTGGCGGCTCCAGGCGAATCACGTTGGAGTTGCTGCCCGACGGTGCTACCCGCAACGCTTCGAATTGCAACAGGTAACCGGCGATCAAGTAACCCAAGGCATCGTTGTACTGGGCCGACGCCTGTACCAGCGAGCTGCTGACACTCAAGTCGTGCAATTCCAGCCCCACCAGCAAGCCACGCCCGCGCACATCGGCGATCACATCCGGATAGGCCATCTTCAGCTCATTGAGCGAGGCTTTGAGGTAGGCGCCCTTGGTGCGTATGTCTTTGAGCATCGCGTCGTCATTGGCGAACAACCGGCGCAATGCCGACAGCGCGATATGGCAGGACGGGTCGTCCTCGGCGAAGGTCGAGCTGTGGATGTAGCTGAACTCGCCTTCGTAGTGGCTGCTGCGGATCACCGTCGCGGCGATTTTCATCAAGCCGCCGCCGAGGGCCTTGGACAGGCAGTAATAGTCACCTTGCAGGTTGAACTGGCTGCTGGCAAGAAACGTCCCGGCGCGACCAAAGCCCGACTGCACTTCATCGACCACCAGCGGGCATTGTTGCTCGTTACACAGCTTGCGCAGCCCCAGGTAGAACTCGGCCGCGAACTCGTTGATACCGCCTTCGCCCTGAATCGGTTCCATCAACACGGCGGTAATCGCACTGAACGGCAGTTGCAGCACGTGCAGGTGTTCGCCGTCCCATTGCAGGCTCAACCAATGGTGCGTGTGCCGGGCCGGCAATGCCTGCAACTGATGGGGCTGCTGTGGGTCGATGAACTCGACGTTCAGACCAAAACGGGCAAACGGCGCGCGGTACTGACGGCCATAGGTCAGTTGCACGGTATTGACCAATTTGCCGTGGAAGCTGCCGCGCAGGGCGACGAATACCGGTTCGATGTGCAACTGCGCCAGGTTGTGTTGGCGAACGGCTTCAACCACCTGACGCAAGGTCACGCTGTTCAGGGTGGTCGGCAGGACACCTGCAGGCAGGTCGAGGTCGGCCACCTCCAGTTCGCGGTAAGCGTGTTCGCTGGCGGTCAGGCTGGCCAGGGTGAAATCGATGTCGTCGAACTGCTTTTGCAGGCTCTTCTGGCGACGGAACTCCGCGTGCTTGACGGCGATTTCCACCGCCTCCGCGCCACTGTTGGAGAAAGTCGAAACATAACGTTCGGTGTTCTTCAGTTCGCGATTGAAGGCGTCGCTGAGCGCTCGCCCCAATTGCCCGGCCGCACCGCGGATCGACATTTGTGCGTTGAACGGCACGTCGCTGCGCAGCAGCGCACATAGCTGATCGACAAACTGTGGGTCGTTGTGGCCGAACAGTGCCGCACCGTAACCGCCGAGAAAGTCGGTGACCGCGACCATGTCGCCCTTGGGGTTGCGGTAGAACAACTGGCTACCGAGGGCGCGCTCAAATTGACACTCAAGGCCCAGTGCCTGGAGCAGGCCGACGAATTTGGGCCGAACGAAATCGCGATAATCCATGACAGTCATATCCCTTGAAAGTAAAAAAGAGGCGGTAGTCAGCGGCAGTCCTGAGTGGCCTTTGCGCTGTAGAGCACTTGATAGGCGGCGCTGAATCCGTTGTCGTCGCGGTTCAGCACCAGGCAATGCGCAAGGCTCGCGGCGTGGGGCGCGCCCTGAATGAACGGCAGGTTCGCCACTGGTTGCTGCAAACCGGCAATCGGCGGCACGCTTTGGGCCTGCAATGCGCAACGCGCCAGCATCAGATCCACCAGGCTCGGCGCCGCGCTGAGAATGCCGTTGATCGCCAACCCGCTGGTGATGTGCGAGGCGCGCGCAAGGGCCAGCGTCTGGCACAACACGCGGTCTTTGTGCGCATCGCCGGTGCCGCTGCACACCAACACATCGGTTGGGCTGTCGGGCAGGCTCAAGCGACCGAGGGTGGCATGGGCCGTCATGTCGGCGAGGCACGCCTGAGGACCGGCCGGCAGGTCTTCGCGCCGGCGCAGCACCAATGCTGCCGCGCCCTCCCCGGCAATGCCGCCGGTGCCCCGAAGGTCAAACGGCAGCAGCGTGTTAGAGCCATTGGCGCTGATGACACCCGCCTGGACCAACCCGGACAGCGCCAGGGCATCCAGCTCGCTGCCCGCACCGACAACGATTGCCGCGTCAATTCGGCCAGCCTGCAAAGCGGCCGTAGCCTCACGCAAGGCTGCCAGGTTGCCGGCGACACCTTGCATATAGGCGTTGCACTCGCCCACCAGTTTCAGCGCCAGGCTGGTGACACCCAGCAAGCAGTTGCTCAAGCCTTTGAGCACCAGAAAAGGGTCCTGGGCACGGTCTTGCAGGATCCGTTTGGCGAACGCCGCCATGTCGGCGACGCCGTCCTGCCGACAGCCGTGCAACAACTCGGCATAGGATTCCAGAGACGGATGGGTGTAGCCGCCCTGACAGCAATACAAACCGAAACGGACATCCGGCGGCTCATCGGCCAGGCCGGCTTCTTCCAACGCCTGACGTACCGCGCTGACACCCCAGATCACTGCCGGCGTGCAGTAACGCTGAAGGTTTTGCGCAAGGTCTTGTCGGCTGCGTTGGTGGTCCTGATCCTGAATTTGCCCGAACGCCACCACGCGTTCGCTGCTGAACCGTCGGGCGTTCAGCGCCGTAATTGCACTGCGCCCTTCGGTTGCGGCCGCCCAGAAAGACTCGACACCCCAGCCGCTGGGCAACACGCAACCCGCACCGGCAATCGCGACCGCCTGTTTCATCGCGGCGCCTCCCGGTACTTGCCCAGCGCCAGTGAAGTGTTGAGGCCGCCGAAACCGAAGGAGTTGCTCAGGGCAACGTCGACCTTGCGCTTGACCGCGTGGTGGGCGCAGTAGTCGAGGTCGCATTGTTCGTCGGCATCCTGCAGGTTCAGGGTCGGCGTGACCCGATCATCCCGGCAGGCCAGGGCCGTGAGCATGAACTCCGGTGCTCCGGCGGCCGCAATCAGGTGGCCGAACTGGGATTTGTTGGCCGTCACCAGCAACCGCCGATAATGTTCGCGCTCGGCGAACAGGGTTTTGATCGCCAGGGTTTCGGCGGCATCGTTGAGGGGTGTCGACGTACCGTGGGCATTGATCAGATCGACCTGTTGCGGCGCCAGCCCGGCATCCGTCAGGGCCGCCTGCATCGCCAGCACCGCGCCACGGCCCTGCGGGTCGGGGGCGGTGATTTTGTAGGCATCCAGGCTGCTGCCGAAACCCAGCACTTCGGCGTACGGCGTGGCCCCTCGGGCGAGCGCCCGTTCGAGGGTTTCGAGCACGACAAAACCACCGCCTTCACCCGCAATCAAGCCACTGCGATGGCGGTCGAACGGCCGACACAGTTCGGTGCCCCAACGCTGTTCGCTGCTGGCGGCGCCGAGCAGATACAGCGCGGTCATGGTGTCCAGGCTCAGCACCGAATCGGCGCCCCCGGCAATGGCCAGCTCGACCTCGCCGCGACGGATCATCTGGAATGCATTGCCGATGGCCTGGGACGCTCCCGCGCAGGCGCTGCTGATATTGATCACCGGGCCTTCACTGCCGATGCCATCGGCAATCACCCGCGCAAGGCGGTCGTTGCTCTGACACAGTGAACTGTCAGGATCGACCTGCGCCTGTCGCGCCATCAATTGAGCCCAGGACGGCGCCTGCGCCGGGTTATCCGCCAGGCTGAGCAGCATGTCCTGCAAACGATGAGCAGGTGCGCCGGACGCTGACAATACCGCCGCGCCACGCAACTGTTCGGGGCTCAGACCACTATCGGCAATGGCTTGGGTGGCCGCGACCCAGCCAAAGCGGGTGCGTTTTTCCAGCGACAATCCCCAGGCCGGATGGTCTTTCAAGTGTGCCGGCATCAAGCCCATATCCACGGGCGCTGCGTAACGCACGGGGAACGCACCCGCCTCGACGCCTTCCGGTTGCCATGGCCGAATGCAATGCTCGCCGGCCAACATGCTTTGCCACATGGACTGCCACTCGAAACCGAAGCCAGTGACGGCGCCCATGCCCGTGATCACGATCCGTGTGGGGCTCATGGGTAATTCTCCATTGTCTCTGTGTCCGACGACGTTCTGGCCAGCAGCACCGCGCCCCAATGCCCGCCTCGGCTATGTTCGAGCAACAGCGTGTAACGGCTGCAATCCAGTGCCCAGGTCACAGCAATTTCGCTGAGCAAGGCGCTGGCGCCCAAGTCACCTAGCAACGCCTTGGAGTGTTCGAGGGTGTGCCCCGATAGGGTAAACAACGCGGCAATCTGCGGATCCTGTGCATCGGCGACGACTTGCCCGACATCGCTGAGGCACAGTTTTTCGTTGCTCAAAGCGCGCTCGATGACGTCGCGACCAACCGCCAGTCCACGCTCGGGTTGCGCGCTGTAACCCCGTGCAAACCCGGCAATACGCAACGCAGATTGAGCACCGCTGCCCGGGTTGGTCGTCAGCAACAGTGCCGCAGCACCTTCGCCGAAAACCCACGGGCCGGGGTTCACAGGTGGGTGAGTAGCGTCACGCAGGTACAACGCGGGGGTGATGTTCGGACTGCTGCTGACGACGACGGCAGCATCGGCACGGCCTTCGCTCAGATGGGCAGCGGCCTCCATCAAAGCATCCAGCCCCGCATTGCCCTGGGAGCAAAAACCGCCCATGGGCCCCTTGCAACGCAAGGCCTCAGCCGCGTGGGCCATGACGCTGCTGTTGAGCATCATCAGCGCATGCAGCGGCGGTGTGTGGGCAAAGAATTGCGCCAACAGATCTGCCGGTTGTGCGCCAATGGCCTGCACTGCATCCCAGCACGAGCTGGGGCCATCCACTTCCGGAATGGCAGCGGTCAATGCGATCCGCTCGTCGGGCAGTTCCAGCCCACGCAAGGTCTCGGCGAGACGGCCGGCGCAATACAGCAGGCGCGCGCCCTGAGGCTCGAGGCTGCGGGACAGTCTGCGGTCGTACACACCCGCCGGCAAGGCGGGCGCTGCAACACAATGGGCCAGACGTGCCGGGTCGAAATCCAGCGGTTGCGCGGCCTGAGGTTGACTGTCACGAGGCGCACATTCAGTACCGGCAGCGTTGAGTACCGACGCCGCAGTGATATAAACAGCGGTTGAATTGGATCTGGTCATGTCATGCCCTGCCCAGCACCAACGAACTGTTCACGCCACCAAACCCGAAGGAGTTGGAGAGCACGACATTGATCGGTTGCTGCAACGGTTCGCAAAGGAATTTCAACGCCGGAAATTCGGATTTTTCCGGCTGAAAATTGAGGGTCGGCAAGGCCACGCCCAACTGAATGCTCATCAACGACAGCACCGCCTCAATGGCACCACTGCCGGCCAACGAATGCCCTACGGCAGATTTGTTGGCGGTGAACGTCATCTGCTCCAGGGTTTCGCCGAAAACTTGCGCCAGGCCCAGGGCCTCGCAACGGTCATTGGCCTGTGTCGACGTACCGTGAACATTCACATGGTCCACAGCCGCACTGGTCAGTTCGGCATCGGCCAGGGCGGCCGTCATGCAGGCGGCATACTTGCTGCCGTCGCGGCTGCTGGAGGTGATTTTCTCTGCTTCGCACAGATTCGCGTAACCCAGCACCCGGCCCAGCGAACAGGCCTGACGACGCTCGGCATGCTCGCGGGATTCCAGCACCAACAGCGCCGCCCCTTCACTCAGCACAAAGCCGCAGCGGTCCGGCATGAACGGCCGGCTCTGTTCTTGTGGGGAAAAGTCCACGCGCTGGCAGAGTGCGCCCAGCCCATCAAAGCTGTAGTAGGACAATTCATGGGCCATCAACTCCACCGCGCCACACAACGCCAGGTCGATCTCGCCACGGGCGATCGCTCGATAGGCGCTGCCGATGGCCATGGTGCCGGCGGCACAGGCATCGGAATGTGTGGAGATATGGTCACGGATACCCAGCCATTCGGCGAGATGGCAGGTTTGCTGATCAACCCGCCGGGCAAACGCCCCACCGCTGAGGGTGTGGTTATCCAGGAACTGGTCGAGATCGACCCGCCCCTGATCGTCCATGTAACGGCTGGCGTCCCGCAAATCACCGCTCACGCAATGTTTGTTGGCCCCGACGAAAATACCGCTGGCGACTCGGGCAAATGCGCCGTCGGCCAACCCGGCATGGGCCAGCGCCTGACGGGCCACGTAATGCGCCAGCCATTCCTGGCGGGAGGTGGTCTGCAGGTCGCCCGGAAAGGCCGCCGCGATGACCTGCCATTGTTGCTCATCGATAAATCCGGCCGCCGGGTTCGCAAACCCCAGTTCGACAAACGCCGGGTGCTGGCCAATGCAGGAACGGTTTTCGCTGATCGTCGTGAACAGCGAGGCCGCATCCAGTGCCGTGGGAGCCACCAGTCCATAGCCGGTGACCAGAACCTCTCGGGCCTGCATCAAGGCACCCCCTACGCCGAAGCCTTCAACTGGGTGGCCGCGTACTGCTCAACCAACAGACGCGAGATCGAGTCACCGTCCAGAGGGGTCAGGCGAGCACTGCAACCGCCACACACCACTTGTTGGCGTTCATTGAGTTGGGCATGAACCGCGCCACACTCAGGGCAGGTTTCGGGGAGGTGGTTGAACACGTTATGGAATTGCTGCGCCCAGTTCCGCACGGTGGTGGCCGAGAAGACATCGCCCGGCTGCATGCCCACGTGCAGCTGGCCCGGCGCATAAGCGCTGAGGCTCTGCTCCAGCAAGGCCACGCCGTCCTGCGTGATTCGGCCTTTTTCGATAAACCGGGTGGCGTCGCCAAACACCGCTACCGCGTGATCCAGCACGCTGGTTTTCGGCAAGGTGCAACCGTACTGACGGCCCAGCTGGAAGCTCAGGTCGACGATGTCCAGCGAGTCGGCGCTGAGGTCGTCAACGATACTGCTGTGCTCTGTCACGTCGCCCCTGTCCAACACCAGCAACTGAGCAAGAATCTCCTGTGTACTGCTGATAACGCTGTCCAGTTCCAACGGATTATTCATTGATTGTTTCCCTACAAAAGCCGCATTGAATGAATAAAGTCATCGGGCCAAAAAAGCTGTTTTCAGGCCAGATCTATCGAGGGCCGGGAGTCTAAAGTCTCCCCCTAAGGGGAGAGTCAACGTGCCATCAGTGCTTTTTGTGGGAAATCCCGACGCACCCTGAAACCTTTGATTTATGCCGCTCAATGGGGCTTGGAGAGGAATCGTAAGATGACAAAATCGATGGCTTGAAACAGCACGAGAGTTCCAGAAATGGGGTGTCACCGTACCCGCAAGCACCAGAGGTACCCTGCGCAGCGGAACGGTTTTCGTCGGGCCGTGAATCTCGTCGACCAGTAGGTTATTGCCGCGTTCACCGGCTTGCCGATCAGGTGATAAACCAGCCCCGCCGCAAAGCCGGCCATAGGCAACAGCCAGATGACCCAGCGGTGGGTGGTTGCCCGCGCAAGCCCGACACGTTGCTGCATGCCACCAGACAACTCGTGGGGAAAACACTCGCCCCACGCTTTCAGCCCCACCGCCTGCAACTGCCGTTGTGCCGCTGCGCGTCGTGTACGCTCCGGCTCACCGCGCAATCCCAGGGGCAAGGCCACGTTGTCGAGCAGTTGATCGAAAGCTTTGGCAGCCTTGTGATGCCATTGCATTTGCAATGAACAGATATTCTACCAAGGAATATAAATATTATTTTTTATTATTTTTAGAGATATGAATCGACTTTTATACTTTCATCAGACCCGCGATGAATCGGGGTAACCGTGCTGGAGGGTTGAAGTTTCTGATGCCAACGTCATTGCCTACCTCCGGCCAATCCCAGGTGCTGTTGCAGCTGCACCCGCTGTTCAGTTTCTTCCAGCCTCTGCAGGCCCGCATCCCGCTAGCCGCAGAACGCACCGCAGCCCTCTTCCACCGCCAAGCGCATGTGCTGAGCAAATTGCCTGAGGAGCCGCTATGAAACGCCCCCCAATCCGCCCTCCCCACCCGCCAGCGAGGAATGCCGAGTGACAACCCCTCTACGACCTGCCGTGCTCAGCCCCTTGCAGACTGCACGTCGCCTAGCGACGGCGTTCGCCGAAACCGCCGTCGAGCGCGACGAGGCCGGCGGCACAGCCAAGGCCCAGCGCGACGCTATCCGCCAGAGCGGCTTGTTGGCGCTGAGCATACCCACCCAGTTCGGCGGCCTCGGCGCTAGCTGGAGCGAAACCCTGGAGGTGGTGCGCGAATTCGCCCGGGTCGACAGTTCCATCGCCCACGTCTTCGGCTTTCAGCACCTGATGCTGGCTACCGTACGCCTGTTCTCCCGCCGCGATCAGTGGCAACCATGGTTCGAGCAGACCGCACGCAAGAACTGGTTCTGGGGCAATGCGCTCAACCCCCTGGACAGCCGCACCGTACTCACACGCTTCGACGGTTGGTACGAGTTTTCCGGCAAGAAGAGTTTCTGCTCAGGCGCCAGCGACTCGGAAATGCTGATTGCCTCGGCAGTCGATGAAAGTGCTGGCGGCAAGCTGCTGATCGCTGCCATCCCCAGCGGCCGCACCGGTATCACACTGCATGATGACTGGAACAACATGGGCCAGCGCCAGACCGACAGCGGCAGCGCAACTTTCGAGCGCGTGCGCGTCGAAGAGAACGAGATGCTTCTCGACCCCGGCCCGCTGAGCACCCCCTTCGCCAGCCTGCGCCCGCTGATCGCCCAGTTGCATTTCGCCAACGTATTCCTTGGTATCACCGAAGGCGCTCTGGAAGAGGCTCGCCATTACACGTTGAAGGAAGGCCGCCCGTGGTTCCGCTCCAAAGCCCGACATGTCAGCGAAGACCCTTACATCCTGCGCCACTACGGCGAGTTCTGGGTCGGTCTGGAAGGCGTGCGCCTGCTGGTGGAGCGCGCCGCTACGCAACTCGACGCGGCCTGGCACAAGGAGCACGCGCTCGGCGCCGAAGAGCGTGCGCAACTGGCGCTGGCCATCGCCACGGCCAAGGTGGCGGCGGCACGCACTGGCCTGGACATCTGCAACCGCCTGTTCGAGGTCACTGGCGCACGCGCGACCCACGCCTCGCTACGCCTCGATCGCTACTGGCGCAACCTGCGTACCCAGAGCCTGCACGACCCGCTGGACTACAAACTCCACGAGCTGGGTGAGTGGGCACTGAGCCAGACGCGACCCACCCCATCTTTCTACTCATAGGAATCGCCATGCAGTTGCTGACCCTCCCCCCTTCGCCGTCACTGGCCACCTCGATCCGGGCGACCGCACAGGTCTTCGAAGACGCTAGATCGCAGGCGCTGCTCGCCCACCTGCAACAGGTCGCCCCCAGCGAGGCCAGCGTCCTGATCATCGGCGAGACCGGCACGGGCAAGGAGCTGGTCGCACGCCACATACACAACCTCAGCGGACGGCGCAACGGCCCCTTCGTCGCGGTGAACTGTGGCGCCTTTTCGGAGTCGCTGGTGGAAGCCGAGCTGTTCGGCCACGAGAAAGGCGCCTTCACCGGCGCCCTGGCGGCCAAGGCCGGCTGGTTCGAGGAGGGCAACGGCGGCACACTGTTCCTCGACGAAATCGGCGACCTGCCCATGGCCATCCAGGTCAAGCTGTTGCGCGTGCTGCAGGAGCGTGAAGTGGTGCGCCTGGGCTCGCGCAAGAGCATCCCCATCGACGTGCGCGTGGTCGCCGCCACCAACGTGCAACTGGACAAGGCCATCGCTGCCGGCAACTTCCGCGAAGACCTGTACTACCGCCTCAACGTGGTCAGCCTGCAACTCTACCCGCTGCGAGAACGCCCGGGCGACATCCTGCCGCTGACCCGACACTTCATCAAGACCTACTGCAACCGCCTGGGTTACGGCGAAGTGCGCCTGTCCCCCGAGGCCGAACGCAAGCTGGTGAGCTACGACTGGCCCGGCAACATCCGCGAGCTGGAAAACGTCATCCACCACACCCTGCTGGTGTGCCGCAATGGCCTGGTGCAGGACGACGACCTGCGCCTGTCGCACCTGCGTATCGAGCGCCAGGACAAGTCGCCGGTGAGCACCGCCGAAAGCGCCGAAGAGCAGTTGCTGCGCGCCTTTCAGCGCCTGTTCGAGGAGCAGGCCGGCAGCCTGCACGAGAAGGTCGAGGACACCCTGCTACGCAGTGCCTATCGTTTCTGCCACTGCAACCAGGTGCACACGGCCAGCCTGCTGGGTCTGAGCCGCAACATCACCCGCGCCCGACTGATCGCCATCGGCGAACTGGTGGTCAATCGGCGCCGGCCAGAGCCCCAGATGCGCCCTGAGCGGGCGATACAACTATCAATCTGAGAGGCCGCCACGAACGATTGCCCCCCTTGCCAACTGCGCCAAGAGGGTTGCGAAGGACAGAAGCGCATGGCCGCGCCAAATGGCGGCAATCGCAACAGACTGGAAGCGGCGCCCAACCTTTGAGCCGGTGTGGGCCTGGTGCGCGGCGGCGCCCGAACTGCGCAGGGCTGAAGACAGGCCGGGGGGACGCCACCGGCCCTGCCCGCGCGATCAGCCTTCCTGGCTGCAATCACGCGGGGTGATACCCTTCTCTTTGGCATATTGATGCGACGAGGCCTCGATGATCGGCCGCAAAAACGCGCGGTCGGCCTGTACCCAGTCGCTGATCAGTTTCCACTTCTGCCCGTCCCACTGCTGGAAGCGCACCGCGCCACCGCCTTCATGGTCGGAGCAGGACAGTTTAAGCGGCTGCACCAGCCCCTTGGCACCGAGTGCCTGCAGGCGGGTATCGTCCAGGTTCAGGTGTTCGAAGCCCCAACGCACCTGCTCGCCACTCAGCGGTTGCCTGCCGAACTTCTCCTGAGCCAGACGCAATGCCTCGACGTTGAGGATGCCGTTGACCACGCCGAGGTTGTAGTAAACGGTGCCGAAGCGCTTCGGATCGGCCAGGTCGCCTTGGCCCTTGTCCACCACCGCCTGTTCGATGCCCTGCAGCACCGGGAACTCGGTACCGGACGGATGCGTGGTGATGGCGATGAAGCCCTTGGCCGCGGCACCGGCAGGCGCCGCGTCTTCCTCGGAGTTGCTCCAGATATTGCCGATGATACGGTCGGCAGGGAAACCGACCTTCTGCGCAGTCTTCAGCGCCACCGGGTTCATCACGCCCCAGCCGCGCAGGATGACCCAGTCCGGCTTCAGACGGCGGATGTTCAGCCACTGCGATTGTTGCTCGTTGCCGGGGTGCGGCACCTCCAGCAGGGTCAACTCGAACCCGTACTTGTCCGCCAGGGCCTGCAGCACCTCGTTGGTTTCCTTGCCATAGGGCGAACCGTGAAAGAGCGTGACGATCTTCTTGCCCTTGAGGCCCTGCTCGCCGCCTGCCTGCTGTGCGATCCAGTTGACGATGGCCGATACTTCGGAATAGGGATTGAGCTGCAGCGGGAAGACGTAAGGGAACACGCTGCCATCGGTGGAGTCGGTACGCCCATGGTTGATGGTGATCAGCGGCAGCTTGTCGGCCGTGGAGCGTTCCAGGGTGGCATACGCGATACCCACCGACAGCGGATTGGTGGCGGCAGCCGGTGCGCCGTTGAGCCCACCCTTGAGGCGCTCGTAGCACTCCACCCCCTTCTCCACGACGTATTCAGTCTCGCACTCGCTCCAGGTCAGCTTGACACCATTCACGCCGCCTTGGGCGTTGACGTACTTGAGGTAATCGATAAAACCACCGAAGAAACCGGTGCCACCTGCGGCATAGGGGCCAACGCGGTAGCTCTGCAGGGGGAAATACTGTTCGTTGGCCGCGTGCACGTTGAGTGCACCGGCCGCTAGGCTCACGGCCAGCGCCAGGCGGCCGAGGACGGATCGGGTCGACATCGTGGTTATCCTTTACAAATCAGTGGGCAGTGGCATAAGGCGGGCGAAGCCCGGTGCGAAGGTTCGCTCAGTGGCGCAACGGCCAACGCCGAGTGCGCTCGCGAAAGCGTTGCCAGAGGCGCGCCAGGCCCTCCGGTTCCTTGATCAGGAAGATGATGATCAGCGTGCCGAAGGCCATCTTCTGCAGGTTCTCTATCTGTCCGGCATCGATCAGCCCGGTCGGCAGCAACCCGGCCAGGTTCGACAGCAGCACCGGGAACAGCACGATGAAGGCGGCGCCGAGGAAGTTCCCGAGGATGCTGCCCAGGCCGCCGATAATGATGATGAACAGGATCTGGAACGAGCGGTTCAGGTCGAAGCCGTGTGGCTCCACCGTGCCCAGGTAGGTGAAGGCCCAGAGCGAACCGGCCACGCCGAGGTAGAAGCCGCTGATGGCAAAAGCCAGCAGTTTGGTCTTCAACAGGGGGATGCCGATCACTGCGGCGGCGGTGTCCATGTCGCGCACCGCCATCCAGTTGCGCCCCAGTTCGCTGCGCACCAGGTTGGCGCCCAGCCAGAACAGCGCGCTGACCACCGCCAGGGTCAGCAGGTAGCGCCCGGCCGGCGACGAAAAGTCATACCCGGCCATCAGCAGCGGCGGCGCGCTGATCACCCCCGAGGCACTGTCGTTGCTGAACCAACTGAAGCGGGTCAGCGCCCATGGCACGAAGAACTGCGCCGCCAGTGTCGACACCAGCAGATAGAAGCCCTTGATGCGCAGGCTTGGCAGGCCGAACACCACGGCCACCAGCGCCGCCACCAGGCCGCCGAGCAGCAGGCTGGCCAGCAGCGGCAGCCACGCCACGCGCAGCTCGAAATTATAGGCCGCGAAGGCACCTGCTGCCATGAACGCCGCCGAACCCAGGGACAGTTGCCCGGCATAACCGGTCAGCAGGTTCAGCCCTAGGCCGGCCAGCGACAGCAGTAGAAATGGGATCAGGATGGCACTGAACCAGTAATCGTTGCCCAGCAGTGGCACGCCGATGAAGGCGAACAGGACCAAGGCCGCCAGACCCAGCCGATCCTGGCGCAGGCGGAAGAATCGTCGGTCGTCGGCGTAACGCACGCTGAACTGACCCGCTTCTCGATACAGCATGATCGACGCTCCTCAGACTCGCTCGATGGCGCGCTCGCCGAACAGCCCAGCCGGACGCACCAGCAGGAACAGCAGGGCCAGCACATAGGGAAACCAGTTTTCGATGCCGCCGCCGATGAGCGGCCCGAGGTACACCTCGGCGAGCTTCTCCGAAGCGCCGATGATCAGGCCGCCGACGATCGCCCCGCTGATCGAGGTGAAGCCGCCGATGATCAGCACCGGCAGGGCCTTGAGCACCACCAGCGAGAGCGAGAACTGCACCCCCAGGCGCGCGCCCCAGAGCAGCCCGGCGACCAGCCCGACGAACCCGGCCACCGCCCAGACCACCGCCCACACCCTCGGCAGGCGGATACCGACGCTCATCGCCGCGCGGGGATCGTCGGCCACCGCACGCAGCGCCAGGCCGATGCGCGTGCGGTTGAACAGCAAGGACAGTAGCACCACCAGGGCCGCCGCCGTTGCGGCGGCGAACAGGTCGAACTGCGACAGCAGCAAGCCACCCAGTTCCAGCGGCGCGTCGCTGATGGCCAGCTCCAGGCCGTGAACCTGGGCGCCCCACAGGGCCTGGGCGGCGCCCTCGATGATGTAGGCCAGGCCGAGCGTGGCCATGAACAGGGTAATCGGCGAACGCCCGACCAATGGCCGCAGTACCGCCCGTTCGATCAGCAGCGCCAGGGCAATCATCGTCGCCAAGGTGACGAGAAAGGACAGCCAGAACGGCACGCCGCGCTCCAGCAGGCTGACGAAGGTCAGCGCGGCGAACAGTACCATCGCCCCCTGGGCGAAGTTGAACACACCGCTGGCTTTGTAGATCAGTACGAAACCGATGGCCACCAGGGAGTACATCACCCCGGCCAGCAGGCCACCGATCAGCACTTCGAAAAAGAATGCCATGTCGCGCTCCTGTGTGGGAACAGCCCCGAAGCTGCCGCCGGGCGGACACCCAGATAGGCCGCGATCACGTCGGGGTTGCGGCGAACCTGCTCGGGGGAGCCGTCGCCGATCTTGCGGCCGTAATCGAGCACCACCACATGGTGGGAAATGCCCATGACCACGCCGATGTCGTGCTCGATCAGCACCACCGTCATGCCGAACTCACGGTTGATCTCGACGATGAAGCGGCTCATTTCGCGCTTCTCCTCGGCATTCATCCCGGCCATCGGCTCGTCGAGCAGCAGCAGGCGCGGCTCGGCGGCCAGCGCACGGGCCAGCTCGACCCGCTTCTGCAGGCCATAGGGCAAGGTGCCAACGATTTCGTCACGCCACGGCTGGATGCGCAGAAACTCGATGACCCGCTCGGCGGCGGCGCGTTGGCGATCGTCCTCGCCCGGCGCGCGGCCGATGCGCAACGCCTGCTCCAGCCAGGAACTGCGGCGCTTGAGGTTGCGCCCGGTGAGCACGTTGTCGAGCACGCTCATGCCCTTGAACAGCGCGATGTTCTGGAACGTGCGAGCGATGCCGTCGCGTGCCGCTGCATGTGGGTGCATCACCCGACGCTGCTGCCCGGCAAAACGAATACGCCCCTGCTGCGCCCGGTAGACGCCATTGATGATGTTCAGCAGCGAGCTCTTGCCCGCGCCATTGGGCCCGATCAGCGCACAGATCTCGCCTTCGGCGACGCTGAAGCCGATGTCGCTGATGGCCTTCACACCCTTGAACGACAGGCTGATGCCCTCCAGCTCCAGCAACGGGGAATTCGACATGAACGCTCCTCAGACGGGCTGAACCCGGCTTTGCGACCGAGCAGCGAGGGATGAACGAGGGCTGCGCACGGCCTGCCAGCGGGGCGCCTCCCGCCAGATACGCGGCGCCACCCCAAGGGCGGCGAAGAACGCCTGCACCTCGCCCGGCAGGGCCTCACCGACCAGCAGCGGCACCCGGGTGCGGCTCAGGCCCAGCACATCGCGCAAAGGCCGACGCAGCAACACGTGGCCAAAGCCGTTGCGCAGCAACCCACCGCGCGCGTCAAGCGCCCAGTCCAGCCCGCGCCGCAGCAGGCTGCCCGGCAGCGGTAGACGCTGCTGCGCCAGTGCATACAGGCGGCCGTAGCTGTCGTGGGTGCCGAGTACCAGGGTCGGGCCGAGTTCACGGCGGTCGGTGTCGCGGGTCGCCAGGCTCTCCGGAAAATTCATCCGAAAGCCTGCCAGCAGCCAAGGCGCCAGCAGGTAGCGGGCCTGGCCGCTGGTGGCGAAGTTGCGGGAGGCCAAGGCTTCCTCGGCCGCCGTCAGGCGCTCCTGTTCGACCAGCCGACGCCCCTCGCCCAGCACCTCGGCATGGCTGAGCCCGTGCTGCTGAACCTGGCCATCGGCATCCAGCCGGTGAAAGCTGAAGGCTGGGCGCTCGCTCTGCGCCTGCACCGGCAAGGCAGGATCGGGCAACTGCGCGGCCAGGCGAGCGTAATTCGGCAACCCGGAATCCGCCAGGCCACGGCCATCGGCGTAAAACAGCAATGCCGGCACATGACCGCTCGCCAGCACCCGCTCGACCTCCTCCTGACCTTCGGCAAAGACGAACCCGGCCTGCAGTTCACGCAACAGCGTCAGTTGCTCCGCGTCGGGCATCAGCGGGTCGAGCAGTGCCGCGACGCCGCCCAGCCACTGCGCCGCCAGGCTTGCCAGCAGCGCCTCAGGGCGCGGCCGGCTGACGATCAGCAGGCTGTCGCCGGCCGCGAAGCCGGCCTCGCGCAGCCCGGTGGCCAGGCTCTGCACCTCGGCCAGCAGTTGCGCCCAGCTGCGCGCCTGCCACAGGCCTAGACGCTTGTGGCGCAACGCAACGTCCGCCCCACGTTGATGTGCCCGGGCCAGCAAGCTGGCCGGCAGGTTGTCCGCGAACGCCTCATGCATGGCCGCGCACCTCAGGCCACAGCGAGGGAGGCATGCTGCTCCTGCTCCAGTTCGCGCACCAGCGGCAACACATGCTTGCCGAAGTATTCGACCTCTTCCTGGAAGTGCAGGAAGCCGGAGAGGATCAGGTCGACGCCGACCGCCTTGAGCGCGACGATGCGCTCGGCGATCTGCCGTGGCGTACCGATCAGGTTGGTCTTGAAGCCGTCGTTGTACTGCACCAGGTCTTCGAAGGTCGACTTGGCCCAGTTGCCCTCGCCTTCCGGGCTGGCCGCACCGGCGTTCTTCACTTCACTGCCAAAGCCGTTGACCGCCTCCGGGTCGGCCTTGGCGATGATCTCCGCCAGCACCGCGCGGGCCTCTTCTTCGGTGTCGCGGGCGATGATGAAAGCGTTTACCCCGACCTTCACCGAATGCCCGTTGGCCGCTGCCTTGGTGCGGATATCGTCGACCTGGGTCTTGATGCCCTCGACACTGTTGCCATTGGTGAAGTACCAGTCGGAGACCCTCGAGGCCATGTCGCGCGCGGCCCGCGAGCTCCCGCCCTGGAAGATTTCCGGGTGCGGTTGCTGCAGCGGCTTGGGCTTGAGGGTGTAGTCGTTGAAACGGTAGAAATCACCGTGGAAGCTGCAATTGTCCTGCGTCCAGATACCCTTCAGCGCACGAATGAACTCCTCGGATCGGCGATAGCGCTCATCATGGTCCAGCCATGGCTCGCCGATGGCGCGAAACTCGCCCTTGAACCAGCCGGACACCACGTTGATGGCGATGCGGCCCGCGGTGAACTGGTCGATGCTTGCCAATTGCTTGGCTGCCAATACCGGCGTCCAGGGTCCGGGCAGGATCGCGGCGATCACCTTGAGTTTTTCGGTGGCGGCCAGCAGCGCGTGGCTGATGGTTACCGACTCGTGCTGGTTGTCAGCGCCATAGCCGGCGGTGAAGCGGATCTGCGAAAGCGCGTACTCGAACCCGGAACGCTCGGCAATCTGCGCCAGCTTGCGGTTGTAATCGATGTCCCAGCTGGTGCGTTGTTCGATCTTGCTGACAACGAGGCCACCGCTGACGTTAGGAACCCAGTAGGCGAATTTGATCGGTTGGCTCATGGCGATGTCTCCTGTAACTCGGAAAGTCAGGCCGCGCGGGCGACCGGGATATGAAAGAAGGCGCCGACGGTATCGAGTACCCGCTCGATCCGTTCGAACTGCGCAGGGTCAGCCAGGCGCTGATCGTCGAAAGACTCGACACTGGCGTACAGGCCGTACGGCAGGGTGTGGGCCTGGAAGAAAGCGAATAGCGGGCGCAACTGGTGATCGATCATCAAGGCATGTCGCTCGCTACCACCGGTGGCGGCAAGCACCACGGGCACGCCCTTGAGCGACTGGTGATCGACCAGGTCGAACAGGTGCTTGAACAAACCGGTGTAGGACGCGCGATACACCGGGCTGCCGACCAGTAGCAGGTCGGCTTGCTCGATGGCCTGCAAATGCGGTTGCAGGTCAGCCGAGGCGCTATCGCGCTCCAGCGAACCGGCCAGGCTGGCGGACAGTTCGGCGATGCGCACCCAGTGCACCTCCAGCTTCGGCAACACAGCCGGCAGCCGCTCCACCAGGGCCTGCAGCAGACCATGGGTGCGTGATGGGGCCCGCAGGCTGCCGGACACCACCACGACCCTGATAACACGTGCGTTCATGCTCATCCCTCCTTGCCCAGCGGGCATTACCTGAGGAAGCTTGAGCAGCAACCGTGCCAACCCATAAAAACCTTTAAATTCAAGTACTTGAACGCTAGCGCTAGCAGCCTGAACTGTCTTTCGGCCAACAAGCTGTTGAACCACTGACCCTCGGCCAACAGTTGCCCCGGAAAACGCAATTGACCGCCCACCAACAGTCATTCAGCAAGCTGTCGGCGAGCGAACAGCCCGCCCCACCAGAATGATCACAACCCGTTGATTTAAAAGGCATTCACTGCAAGGCACGAAGTTTGCGAGAGCGTCACCGTCAGCAATCGCATCAATCGAGGAGAACTGCGATGACCGCCCAAGCCCCACTGCCCCACCTGTCTACCGGTACCCACTACGAATCCCTTGCCGCCCGCTTCCGCCCCATCTTTGCCCGCATCGCCGAATCCAGCGTGGCACGCGAGCGCAACCGCACCCTGCCCCATGAGCCCATCCAGTGGCTCAAGGAAGCCGGCTTCGGCGCCGTGCGTGTACCCGTCGAACAGGGCGGTGCCGGCGCTTCCCTGCCACAGTTGTTCCAGCTGCTGATCGAACTGGCCGAAGCCGACTCCAATGTGCCGCAGGCACTGCGCGGGCATTTTGCTTTCGTCGAGGACCGCCTCAACGCCCATGCCAGCACACCACAGGACGTCTGGTTCAAACGCTTCGTCGACGGCGATCTGGTGGGCTGCGCCTGGACGGAGGTGGGCGCAGTGAAGATCGGCGACGTCAGCACCCGGGTGTCGCGCCAGGGTGATCAGTGGGTGGTCAATGGCACCAAGTACTACAGCACCGGCAGCCTCTTCTCCGACTGGATCGACCTGTTCGCCCGCCGAGACGACACCGGTGGCGACGTGATCGCAGCGATCCGTACCCGCCAACCCGGCATCACCCAGAGCGACGACTGGGATGGTTTTGGCCAGCGCACCACCGGCAGCGGCACCTCGGTGTTCGAGAACGCGGTGGTCGAGGAAGAGAACATCATCGACTTCGCCACCCGCTTCAAATACCAGACGGCCTTCTACCAACTGGTGCTGCTCGCCGTCATCGTCGGTTCCGGCCGCGCCGCCGTGCGTGACTTCAGCCAGGAAACCAGCAAGCGCACGCGCGTGTTCAGCCATGGCAATGGCGCAGCGGTAAGCGAGGATCCACAGGTATTGCAGGTTATCGGCAAGGCCTCCGGCCTGATCTACGCCGCCGAGGCAGGCACCCTGCGCGCCAGCGAGGCCGCGCAGCAAGCCTACCTGGCGCGTTTCGGCAATGACGAGAACGCCGAGCGCAAGGCCAACATCGCCGCCGAACTGGAATCGGCCCAGGCCCAGGTGGCGGCCATCGAATGGGTGCTGCGTGCCACCAGCGACCTGTTCAACACCCTCGGCGCCTCCGGTACCAGCACCACCAAACAGCTCGATCGCCACTGGCGCAACGCCCGTACTGCCGCCTCGCACAACCCGGTGATCTACAAGGAACGCATCATCGGCGACTGGCACGTCAATGGCAGCGAACCGCCCTATGTCTGGCAGATCGGTGGCGGTGCCAAGCAGTCCTGAAAGCATGGCCTGGGGCAAACCCCCAGGCCTCGTCACGGCACTGGCGTTTCGCCCGGAACGCCAGAACTAGCCAGCGCCGAGCCGCCGACTGGCAAAACTGAACAGCAGAACCGAGAGAATCAGAACGCCGGTGGCCACCTGCTGCCAGAAGAAATTCCAGCCGATCAGCAGCAGACCGTTGGCCGTGACGTTGAGAAATAGCACACCGAGCAGTGTACCGGGTACGTTGACCCGGTTGTGCAGGCTCAGCGTGGCACCGATGAAGACCGCACCGATGGCATTCATCAGGAAGGCATTGCCGGACATCGGCGCGTAGGCGTTCACCGTGGCCGGCAGCAGGATGCCCGCCAGCGCGCTGGCAAAGGCACTGGCGATGAACACCAGGGCAGCGATACGTCGCTGCGCCAGGCCCGAATAACGCGCCACCAGTGGCTGGCTGCCAAGGACGATGATCTCCCGGCCTAAGCGGCCACGCGCCAATACCACGCCATACACCAGCGCCAACAGTGCCACCAGCAGCAAGGGTAGCGGCACGCCGAGCAAGCGCTCACTGGCCAAGCCGCTGCGCACCTGCGCCTCCAGGTAGATCGGTTGTCCGCCATCGGAAAGCAGCTTTTGCACGCTGCTGCCAATGAACAGCGTGCCAAGGGTGGCCAGAAAAGGGGAAATACGCAGCCCGGCGATCAGCCCGGCATTGAACAACCCGGCCAGGCTGCCAGCCAGCAGCCCACCGGGAATCGCGACATAGAGCCCGAAGCCGGCATTGAGCAGCAGGACGAAGGTCAGCGCCGAGAAGTCCAGCGCAGTGCCGACTGACAGGTCGATGCCACCCGCAGCGATGGCGTAGGTCATGCCGATGGCGACGATGGCCAGCAGCACGAAATTGTTCAATAACAGGCTGGACAGGTTGCCGACGGTGAGAAAGCCGGGTGCCTTCAACGCAAAGAACAGTAGAACGGCGGCGAACAGCGTCGGCATGACCAGGCGCAGCAACGCCCGGCCAGAGAGCCCGGTCAGACCGGCAGGCTGCGGGGCGGATAACGAATCGGACATCTCAGGCCTCCTTGTTGCGCAAACCGGACAGGGCCACCACCAGCAGGATCAGGACACCCTGCACGCCGTCGACCCAGAAGCTGGAAATATTCAGAAGCTGGAAGCCGTTGATCAGCACCCCGACCAGCAACGTTGCCAGCAGCGTGCCGCCGATGCTCGGCTGCAGACGCTGGGAGAAGATCACCCCAAGAAAAGCAATGGCCACCACCGACAACAGCATCTCGCCGGAACCGGTGGTGCTGCCGCTGAACCAGGCCGCCGAACAAAACGCGGCCAGGCTGCCGCACAGACCGCTGATCAGGTAGCTGGCGAACACGTAGCCACGCACCGACAGCCCAGCGGCATTAGCCGCCTCCGGGTATTCGCCGATGGCGTACAGGCGCAGGCCGAATGGCGTGTACTGCATCAACACGATCAGCACGCCACCGACCGCCAGCAGCACCCAGGCCAGGGCTGGCACGCCGAGCCAACTACCGAAGGCCAGCCCTTCCAGCAACGGCGAAGTGCTGGGCAGGACGGTGTTTTCGGTCAGCACCAGTTCCAGCCCGGCCACCAGGTTCATCGTGGCCAGGGTTGCCAGCAGCGGCGGCAAACGGAAACCGACCACCACCAGCGCATTCAGCGTGCCGATGGCCAGGCCAGTGCCAAGCGTCGCGGCGATGCTGACAACATCGCCGAAACCGGCGTTGTTCAGGCTGGCATAGACCGCAGCGGACAACCCGAGGTTGGCCGCCAGCGACAGATCAAGCCCACCGGACACCACGTTCGAGCCGCCGCCGATGATCACCGTGGTCAGGCCAAAGGCAAGGCTGCCGAGGATCGCCGACTGGGCCAGCACATTGACCAGGTTGCTCGGGGTGAGGAAGTTCGGCGCACTGAGGGCGAAGGCCAACAGGATCGCGGCGAAGGCCAGCAGCGCGCCACGGCGCAGCAGCCACTGCGCGAATCGCGGGTGGAAGGCATCAGATAGCAATGGCATAGGCATAGAAAGGTCGTTCCTCGTTCTGCGCGCGTTGCGCGCCAGTAGCCACCGCCAGCAGGCGGTCACTGTTCGCCTCGCCAGCGGCGAAACGTGCGGCGATGGCGCCGCGGTGCATGACATGAATGCGGTCGCAGAGGCCGATCAACTCCGGCAGGTCGGACGAGAGGATCAACACCCCGGCGCCCTCCTTCACCAGTTCACCGATCAGCCGATAGATCTCCACCTTGGCGCCAACATCGATGCCAACGCTGGGCTCGTCCAGCAGGTACAGGCTGGAACATCGCGCGAACCACTTGGCCAGCGCCACCTTCTGCTGATTCCCGCCGCTGAGCTGACGCACCTTGGCATGCGCGCCAGGGGCCTTGATCCTTAGGCGCTCGATCAGCTCCAGGGTGGTATGCCGCTCGCGCGCCGGCGACAGCAGCCCCAGGCGGACGAAGCGCGACAGTGCCGCCAGGGTGGTGTTCTCCTGCACGCTCAGGTCGAGCGCCACGCCTTGCCGACGGCGCTCCTCGGGCATCAGCGCGACGCCCTGGGCGACAGCCTCGCGCGGGCTGCGCAAGGACAACGGTTGCCCGTCCAGGCGCACCTCGCCGCTGTCCGGTGGCGCCAGGCCGAACAGGCTGCGTAGCAACTCCTTGGCGCCCGAGCCCACCAGCCCGGTGAGGCCGACGATCTCGCCACGGCGCACCTGCAGGTCGATGCCCTGGTAGGCCCGTGCCCGACCCAGCCCGCGCACGTCGAGCAACAGCGCACCGGCAGGCACCGCTACCTTGGGGTACAGCTCGCCGACTTCGCGGTTGACCATCAGGCGGGTGATCTGCTCCAGCGACGTGTTGCGCGGGGAGACTTCAGCGACATCGCGACCGTTGCGCAGTACCGTCACGCGGTCGCACAGGGCCTCGATTTCCTGCAGGTAATGGGAGATGTAGACGATCGCCAGGCCATCGTCACGCAGGCGCTGGACGATCCGCAGCAAACGCTCCACCTCACGCTGCACCAGGGCCACGCTGGGTTCGTCGAACACCAGCACACGCGGTTTGATCAGCAGCGCGCGGACGATCTGCACCATCTGTTGCTCGGCGCTGCTCAGTTCACCGATCAGCGCATTCGCCGGCAGTCGCAGGCCGAAGTAGTCGTCCAGCAGACGCGCGGCCTCGCGCTGCTGGGAGCGGCGATCGAGCAAGGGCCCGAATCGCCGTTCGTGGCCGAAGAACAAGGCTTCACCCACGGTGAAACGGGCCGGCAACAAGCGTTCCTGGTGGATGAAGCCAATGCCCAGGCGCTCCACCTGGCGCGGGCTGAAATGCCCGTGCGGCTGGCCGTCGAGCAGCAGGCTGCCGGCGTCCGGGCGGTGGATGCCGGCCAGCACCTTGATCAGCGTAGACTTGCCGGCGCCGTTCTCGCCCACCAGACCGTGCACGCTGCCCGCCGCCACCCGCAGGCTGGCGCCGTCGAGCGCCCGGGTGGCACCGAAGGTCTTGACGATGCCACGCAGCTCCAGCACCGGCGTACTCATGCGTCGCCTCGAATGCGTTTGACGTCATCGACGTTGCCCGCCGTGGTCAGCAGGGTCTCGACGAAGGTTTCGGGCGGCAGATCGTGCTCGCCGGCCAGGTAGCGGGCGACGTTATGCACCGCCGTCCGGCCAATCAACGCAGGCTGCTGCGCCACCACTGCAGCCACCGGGCTACCGGGCTGGCGCAGCAGTTCCAGCACCTCGGGCGTACCGTCGACGCCATAGGTGCGCACTTCATTGCGCCCGGCTTCGATCAGCGCCTGGCTGGCACCGAGCTGCGGCAGATCCCAGGCCGCCCAGATCGCGTCGAGCTCACCCTTGGGGTACTTGTTGAGCAAGGCGGCAACCTGACTGCGGGCATCCTGCACGGTGTTGGGAATCACGTCGCGCAACTCCGGCTGGATGAACTCGATCTGCGGGTAGAACTTGCTCACCAGCTTCAACTGGTCATAGCGAATGCCGCAGCTCGGCACGCCATAGAAGCCATTGAACAGCAGCACCCTGCCCTTGCCGCGCAGATCGGCCACCAACTGCTTGGCCAGCAGCAAACCCGTGCTCCAGTTGTCTGCGGAAATCGTATTGACCGCGTACTGCGACGGCACCTCGATGGTGAACAGCGGGATGCCGGCGGCGCTGATGCGCTTGAACCAGGGCTCGATGATGCTCAGCGTGCCGAGGGTGTGAATCACTGCATCGGGCTTCTGCGTCACCAGATTCTGCAACTGGGTCACCATGGCCTTGTCGTTGCGCCCGGCATCCAGGGTGATCGGCGTGCCGCCCAGGCGCTGTACCTCCTCGACCTGCACCTTGAAGGCCCGGCTGTCGAAGTAGATGCTGGTGCCCACGGTGCTGATGGCGATGCGCTTGCCCTTGAGCGAAGGCACTGTGGCACTGGCCTCGGCACCGCTGTCGGCTCCAGCCGCCATGGTGCGGGTCAATGGTGCGGCAAGCCCGAGAGCGAGCATCGCCGAAGACGCGCCGAGCAGGCCGCGCCGGGAAATGCCGGAGCAGTCGTTGTCCCTCATTGGTCACCTCGCAGGTGCTTGACCTGAGCCAGGTTGTCGCGGGTCGTCAATAGCGCGGCGACATGGGTTTCCTTCGGCAGATCACGCTGGCCGGCCAGGTAGCGGGCAACGTTGCGCACGGCGGTGCGGCCAATCAGGTCGGGCTGCTGCGCAACCACCGCGCCGATGGGCGAGTTGTCAGGGGCGAGCAGCTCCAGTACCTCCGGCGTGCCGTCCACACCATAGGTGCGGATCTCACTGCGCCCGGCGTCGATCAGCGCCTGGCTGGCGCCGAGCTGAGGGATGTCCCAGGCCGACCAGATGGCGGCGATATCGCCCTTGGGGTACTTGTTCAGGAGCGCGGCGATCTGGCTGCGGGCGTCCTGCACGGTGTTGGGAATCACATCACGCAGCTCCGGCTGGACGATCTGCAATTGCGGATGATCGGCCAGTACCTTCTTCAACTCGTCGTAGCGGATCGCACAGACCGGCACCCCGTAGAAGCCGTTGAACACCAGGATGCGGCCCTTGCCGCCGGTGTCGCGCACCAGCTGTTCGGCCAACGCGCGGCCGGCCGCGACGTTGTCCGAGGTGGTGTTGTTGAGGCTGTACTGTGATGGCACATCAATGGTGAACAGCGGGATGCCTGCTGCCTGGATGCGCTTGAGCCAGGGGTCGATCACGCTCAGGGTGCCGAGGGTCTGAATCACCGCATCGGGCTTTTGCGTGACCACCGTGTTCAGTTGTGTGACCAGATTGCGGTCGTTGCGCCCGGCGTCGAGGGTGATCGGCGTGCCGCCCAGGCGCTTGATCTCATTGACCTGCGCCTGGAACGCCTTGATGTCGAAGTAATGACTGGTGCCAGTCATGCTCACGGCAATGCGCTTGCCGGCCAGCGACGGCACGGCCTCGCCCTCCTCCTCGGCTTGTGTCAGGCCGCCCGCCAATGCCAGCACCAGGGCGGTGAGCAACGTCAGGATTCGACTCATGCTTGCACCCTTTGCTGATCTGCCAAGGCGGCGCCGTTGAGGTAGTGGTCGCCGAGCAGTCGCCGTTGAGTGGGCAGTGCCGGTTCGGCGCTGCCCGGCTGTGGACGCGGCAGACTACTGCCCACCAGTTCGAAATGCGTCTGCGCGGCCAGGCGCGCGGCCTCGGCGGCGCCCAAACGAAAAGCGATGGCGGCCGACTGCGAGGCGTCGGCGCGTGCCAGCAACGCGTCGGCGGCGTCGATACGGATGCGCAACTCGCCGACTGCAGCGATGACCAGCGCTTCATGGCGAGCACTCTGCCCGCGCAGGTAGTCAAGCAGAGCTGCCTCGACATGACGGGCGTGGGCCAGGTCACCCCGGCCTTGGGAATGGGTGTTGGACATGGCGTGACCTCAGTTCCAGGAATGACGTTGCGGCTTGATGCCGTTGAGCAGTTGATTGCCGACCAGGTGGTACTTCCAGCGCACCGGGTCATGCAGCGTGTGGGTGCGCGCATTGCGCCAGAAGCGGTCCAGCCCCTGGCTGGCCGAGACGCTGCGCGTGCCGCCCAGCTCCAGCAGGCGACTGGACGCCTCAAGGGAAATCTCGGTAGACAGCACCTTGGCCTGGCCGACCACCACTGAGGCTTCAGCAACGTGCTCTTCGCCAGGCTCGGCGACGGCGCGATCGACCGCCTCGGCAGCGCGCTGCAAGATCGCCTCGGCCGCCTGCAGGCGCCAGGCCAGCTCGCCGATTAGCGCCTGGCCAAGTGGATCCTGCCAGCCGTGCTGCAAGCCGCTGTCGACCCAGGGGCGTGCCTGACGCGCCACGCGCAGGGTTTCGGCAAAGGCGCCACGGGCGATGCCGGTGTCCACGGCGGCCTGGATGATCTGCGAGATCGGGCCATCAGCGGTTGGCTGGTCGTAGGCCTTCCAGGCCGGTATCACCTCGCTCGCTGGCACCCGCACGCCTTCGATACGCACCTGGCCGCTGGCTGTGATGCGCTGGCCGAAGCCATCCCAACTGTCGATCACCGTCAGGCCAGCTGCATCGCGTGGCACGAAGGCGATGTGCGGGCGGCCCTCCTCGTCGACACCCGCGACCGGGACGATGTGGGCGAACAGCGCCCCCGTGCAGTAGGCCTTCTCGCCATCGAGCACGGCGCTGTCGCCGTCGAAGCGGATCTGCGTCTGGAAGGTGGTGACGTACTGGCTGCGCGCTTCGGAAAAGGCGTTACCGAAACGGTAGCCTTGCAGCACCTTGGCGTAGTAGCGGCGCTTCTGCGCCTCGCTGCCGGTCAGGCCGAGGTTGCTGAGCACACCAAAGTGGTTCTGCGGCAACTGGCCGAGCGATGAATCGGCGGCGGAGATGGTCGCGATCACCTCGCTGAGGGTGACATAAGATACCCCGGCGCCGCCGTGCGCCTTGGGCACGCTGATTGCCCACAGACCGCTTTCGGAGAAGCGATCCAGTTCCTCCCAGGGCAGGCGCCGCTCGCGATCACGCCAGGCTGCCTCACGGGCAAAATCCTCGGCCAAGCGCTGCGCCACCTCGATGGCTTCGGCGTCGCTACGGATGATCTGTGCCGGGCGCCGAGGCGCCGAGCTGACCTGCTCGCGCAGATCGGCGGGTTGTGACTGAGTCATGTGTTGCTCCAAGCGTGATGGATTCTCCAGGGCTACTGCACAGCCCGTACCAACCTGGAAAATCCTTCATATTCAATGACTTGATGCGCAATCCAGATAATTGGAAAAGCACCTGTGGCGGCAAACTGTGGATTGGCTGTTGCCGGGCGGACACTTGCCTCAGACCTGTTCACGACCTGCTGCGCGTCGGCCCTCCTGCGTTAAAAAAGGCTGGAGCGCCAGCGTGGTCGGACTGCTCATTTACAGCGGATGAAGTCGAGCGCGACTCCGACCGCGCCTCGCCTGTTTTTGCGGGGCCGCCATCGGTGTTGCATGGCGTTATCTCGCGAGATCGTGAGCAGGTTCTCAGAGGCTGATATCCAGCGGGTACTGGACGATCAGGCGCAGTTCGTCGACGTTGGACTCGGCGACGTGATCGCCACCGACGCGGTGGGTGGCCTGCATCAGGTTGAACGAGAGGTCCTTGGCCGGCCCACTCTGCAGCACGTACTTCAGCCACAGGTTGCGCTCCCAGTGGCGGCCGTCCTCGGTACCATTGAAGTAGCTGTAAGCGCCCCCCGCGCGCGTACCGTCGATGTCGGTACCGCGCACGTAGCGGGCCGTCAGGCTCAGCCCAGGCACGCCAAGCGTGGCGAAGTCATAGTCGTAACGGGCTTCCCAGGCTCGCTCATTGGGGTTGTTGAAGTCGGAAACCTGCGAGGCGGCATCCAGTTGCAGGTCATAGGTGTTCCACACGTAGTCGAACGGCGTGTCGCCATCGATGCGTGTGTAGGACAGCTTGAAGCCATGAGCGCCGGCAGCCAGACCGGCATGCACGCTCCATGAGTCGTTGTCGATCTGGCCGGCCAGCGCCTGGCCGCTGTCACGGGTGCGGTAATAATTGAGGCCGGTCTTCAGGCTCAGCTCGCTACCCAGCGGCTGCACATGGTCGACGCTGAAGAACGACTGGTTCCATACGTCGTCGAGGCGGCTGCTGTGCAGGCGCAAGGTGAGCTGGTCGTTGAACAGGTAATCGCCACCCAGGTACACCACATCGTTGGCGCCCTTGATACGCCCGGCATAGACGGTGCCGAGATCACCACGGTGGTTGCTGGCGTTGCGGTCACTGCTCGACTCCAGCTTGCCGCCCTGCAGGCTCAGGCCATCCAGCGAGTTGTTGTTGAAGATGAAGCCGCGCAGAGTCTGCGGCAGCAGGCGAATGTCGCTGGCGTGCAGCACCGGGCTGGTCGGGCTGACGTCGCCATAGCGCAGTTCGGTGTCGAAGGCGCGCACCTTGAGCGCGGCGCCAACCTTGCCGTAGCTGTCCTTGGGCTCGCCATCGAAGTTGCTCCCCGAGCGCGACACGATGCCGGGCACGCCGACACCATTGCCGACTGCCCCATTGCCGCCATCGAGCTTGAGCCCGACCAGCCCCTGCACATCCACGCCGAAGCCGACAGTGCCACGGGTGAAACCGGATTGCAGATTGGCGATGATGCCGTGGCCCCATTCACGATGCAGGCTCTGCCGCTCACCCTTGTTGGGGTTGAGGGTGAAGTCGCCGTTGCGATAGTCCTGGCTGAAGAAGAAGTTGCGGTTGAGCACATGGATCTGCGTGCCGTCGATGAAGCCTTCATCATCGCTGTCGGCAAACGCGGGGCCGGCCAGCAGGATGGCCAGAGAAAGAGCTGTTCTGTAGCAAGCGGTAGAGCGCATGGCAGTGATCCTTGGAATGACGAGGTAGGCGCCTTTCCAGGCGCTGCAAATCCAGTTGTTCCAACAACCATGCCAACAGAAAAAATCATTGTTATTCAATCACTTGAACAATCTACTCAACACTATGATGCACCGTCTGCGGAGCAATCTGCACAACTGCTGTTGCCGGCGCCACAGCGCTTTCGTCAGGACAAAAAAACGCGGCCTGGGCCGCGTTGAATGGAACATCACCTACTCAGTAAAAGGCGGTATGACCACAGCGTTCCACAGCCGTCGCCACCGCTCAGTCAGCCTTGCCGCCCAGGTAGAAATGCTGAATATCTTCCCGCGCGGCCAGCTCGGCAGCACTGCCCTCACCCACCACCCGGCCGTTCTCCAGGATGTAGGCATGGCTAGCATGGCGCAGGGCAACGTTGATGTTCTGCTCGGCCACCAGAAAGCTCACGCCCTCCTGCGCATTGAGCTGGGCGACGATGGCGAAGATCTCCTCGACGAGGATCGGCGCCAAGCCCATCGAGGGCTCGTCGAGCAGCACCAGGCGCGGTTTGGTCATCAGCGCGCGGCCGATGGCGAGCATCTGCTGCTCACCGCCGGAAGTCAGCCCAGCCTGAGTCTTGCGCTTGGTCTTCAAGCGCGGGAACCAGGCATAGATGCGCTCCAGATCCTGCTCCAGTTGGCGCCGCGTCGGGTTACGCAGGAAGCCGCCACTGCGCAGGTTTTCCTCGATGGTCAGGTGGGCGAACACATGCCGTCCTTCCAGCACATGGACGATACCCTGGCGTGCCAGCAGGTTGGCCGCGACACCGGCGGTGTCCTGCCCCTGGAAGCGGATATGGCCACGGCTGACCTGCGCCCGGTCGGCCTGCACCAGGCCGGAAATAGCCTTGAGTGTGGTGCTCTTGCCAGCACCGTTGGCGCCTAGCAAGGCGACGATATCGCCCTGCCCGACCCGCAGGGATACACCGGCCACGGCGAGGATTGCGCCGTCGTAGATCACTTCGATGTCCTCCACTGCCAGCAGCTCGCTGCTGACGGCGGCTGGAAGAGTCGCACTGGTCATGGATTGTTGCCCTCTGGTCGTCGTTCAGCGGGCGGCGCCTGCCGCCCCACAGCCTTGAAATGCGTTGCCCGTGCCGGTCGCGGCTAAAGCCCCTGCCACAGGTGAAAAGCGAGCGTTCACGGCGCGTCACACGCACGGGGGGTCACGCCTTTCTCTTTCGCGTACTCGGCAGCCTTGGCGTCAATCAGGGGGCGCAGGGTGACATGATCGGCCTGCACCCAATCGGTGATCAGCTTCCACTGCTGGCCATCCCACTGCTGCACCTTGACGGCACCGCCCCCCTCGTGGTCGCTGCACGACAGCTTCAGCGGCTGCATCAGCCCCAGGAAACCGATCGCCTTGAGCCGCGCATCGTCGAGATCGAGGTGTTCCAAGCCCCAGCGACCTTCCTCGCCATTGAGCGGCCGCGCTCCGAAGTGCTTCTGCGCGGCGCGGATCGCCTCAACGGCGATGGCGGCATTCACCAGGCCGGAGTTGTAGTAGACGCTGCCGAAGCTCTTCGGATCCTTGAGGTCGCTCTTGCCCTTGTCGAGGATGTGTGCCTTGATGCGCTGGTGGATGTCGAAGTCGGCACCGCCCGGATAGGGCGTCAGGGCCAGATAACCCTTGCCCGCCTCGCCGGCCGGCAGCACGTCTTCATTGGAGCTGGCCCAGATGTCGCCAACGATGCGATCGACCGGAAAGCCGAAGCGCGCCGCAGTCTTGATCGCCACCGGGGTGGACACGCCCCAGGTCCGCAGGAATACCCAGTCCGGCTTGAGCTGGCGCACCTGGCGCCACTGCGAGGCCTGCTCGTTACCCGGGTCGGCGACGGGAATCTGGATGTTCTCGAAGCCGTACTTCTCCGCCAGCAGCTTCAGCGGCCCCTGGGTTTCCCGGCCATAGGCGGAGTCGTGGTAGACGGTGGCGATCTTCTTGCCCTTGAGCTTGTCCAGCCCACCCTCGCGCTCGGCCACGTAGTTGATGAATGCCGAAGCCTCGCTGTAGAAGGTCAGCATCACCGGGAAGTTGTAGGGAAAGACGCGGCCATCGGTGGCCTCGGTACGACCATAGCCGAGGGTGATCAGCGGGATCCGGTCGGCCTCGGCCTTGTCCGCCAGGGCATAGGCAGCCGGCGCACCATTGGGCTGGTAGACCGCTACCGGAGCGCCATTGAGGCCGTTCTTGAAGCGCTCGTAGCACTCGATGCCCTTCTCCGCCGTCCACTCGGTCTCACACTCCTGCCAGACCAGCTTGACGCCATTGATGCCGCCTTCGACGTCGTTGATGTAGCGCAGGTAGTCGATCATCCCGGCCCACACCGGAATGCCGCTGGAGGCATAGGCACCGACTCGGTAGGTGGCTAGCGGGAAGAATTGTTCATTGGCCGCCTGGGCCGCCGACGGCATCGCGGCGTAGCTCGCGAGCGCCAGGCCAAAGGCGGCGACACCGCGTTTGAGCGTTGCATGCATGGTCTTTCTCCTCAGGCGCCCGGCCCACGCGACGGTGGCCGGGCGCAGGTCATGGGGGTTTATTGCTCGTTGGCGCAATTACGCGGGGTGATGCCCTTCTCCTGGGCATAGGCGGCGGACTTGGCCTCGATCAGCGGACGCAAGGTGGTGCGGTCAGCCTGGATCCAGTCGGTCACCAGCACCCATTTCTCGCCGTCCCACTGCTGAACGCGGGCCGCACCACCGCCCTCGTGATCAGAGCAGGACAGCTGCAGCGGTGGCAGCAGCCCTTCGAAGCCACTGGCCTTGAGGCGCGCGGCGTCGATATTCAGGTGCTCGAAGCCCCAGCGCGCTTCCTCACCATTGAGCGGGCGGTTGCCAAACTTGCCCTGGGCGGTGCGCAGCGCCTCGACGGCAATCGCGGCATTGATCAGGCCGATGTTGTAGTACACCTTGCCGAAGTAGCGCTTATCCTTCAGGTCGCTCTTGCCAACATCGAGGATGTGCTGGCGCAGGCGCTGGTGAATCTCGAAACCGTCGCCACCGGGGAACGGCGCCAGGGCCTGGTAGCCCTTGGCCGCCGTGCCGGCTGGGAGCACGTCGGCCTCGGAGCCGGCCCAGACGTCGCCGATGATGCGCTCCACCGGGATGCCGAAGCGTGCGGCCGTCTTTATGCCAACCGGAGTGGACACGCCCCAGGTACGCAGGAACACCCAATCTGGCTTGATCTGCCGCACCTGGCGCCACTGCGCCGACTGCTCATTGCCCGGATCGGCCACCGGGATCTGGATGTTCTCGAAGCCGTATGTTTCCGCCAGCAGCTTCATCGGCGCTTGGGTTTCCCGGCCATACGCCGAGTCGTGGTAGACGGTGACGATCTTCTTGCCCTTGAGCTTGTCGAAGCCGCCCTCGCGCTCGGCGATGTAGTTGATGCCCACCGAGGCCTGCCCGTAGTAGTTCAGCAGCAGTGGGAAGGCATAGGGGAACACGCTGCCGTCGGTAGACTCGGTGCGCCCGCCGGCACCATCGATCAGCGGGATGCGGTCGGCCGCGCCCTTCTCCATCAGCGCATAGGAGCCCGGCGTGCTGTGGGTGAAGAAGAACGCCGTCGGCGCGCCATCCTTGCCATCTTTGTAGCGCTCGTAGCACTCGACGATACGGTCGACGTTCCACTCGGTCTCGCACTCCTGCCAGACCAGCTTGACGCCGTTGATGCCGCCTTCCACCTCGTTGATGTAACGGAAGTAGTCGATCTCTCCGGCCCACCAGGGAATCCCGCTGGAGGCATAGGCGCCGACCCGGTAGGTGGCCATGGGAATGAACTGCTGGTTGTCGGCGGCCTGGGTGACGACCGGAGACAGGGCCTGGGCGCCGAGCACAAAGAGGCTGACGAGCAGGTGACGATGCAAGGGTTTGCGCATGGTGTGAACTTCTTGTGCTGGGGTGAAAACCTCCTTTCCCGCGGTCGGGTCAAGGTTCATGGAAAGAGGCGGTCGTGCTCAGAATCGCAGCGGCCAGACCCTGATGCGTTCGCGCAGGTCGCCGAGCAGGCGCACCAGGCCTTCCGGCTCCTTGATCAGAAACCAGATGATCAGGCTGCCGAAGAGGATCTTCTGCAGGTTCTGCAATTGCCCGGCATCGACGTTGCCGCCGAACAGCCACTGCCCGGCATGGCTGAGCAGAATCGGTGTGAGGCTGATGAAAGCCGCGCCGATGAAATTGCCGGCGATGCTGCCCATGCCACCGATGATGATGATGAAGAGGATCTGGAACGAGCGGTTGATATCGAAGCTGCCGGCACTGGACGTGCCCAGGTAGGCGAAGGCCCAGAGCGCCCCGGCGATGCCCAGGTAGAAAGAGCTGACGGCAAAGGCCAGGCGTTTGTAGCGCTCCACCGGAATGCCGATCACCGAGGCGGCGGTGTCCATGTCGCGGATCGCCATCCAGTTGCGCCCGACCTGGCTGCGCACCAGGTTGACCGCGACCCAGGTCAGCAGCACCACACAGCTCAGGGTCAGCAGGTAGCGACCTACCGGCGAGGCCAGGCTGTGGCCGAACAACTCCAGGCGCGGTGCGCTGATGGTGCCGGACGAGGCATGGTTGTAGAACCAGGGAAACTTGGCGAACACCCATTCGAGGAAGAACTGCGCAGCCAGCGTGGTGACCATCAGGTAGAAACCCTTGATCCGCGAACTGGGTATGCCGAACAGCAAGCCGACCAGGCCGGCAATCAGCCCGCCGCCGATCAGCGCCAGCGGCAACGGGAGCCCAGGCACACGCAGCAGCAGGCCGTAGGTGGCGAAGGCGCCCACCGCCATAAAGCCGGCGGCACCGACCGAGGTCTGCCCGGTGTAGCCGGTCAGCAAGTTCAGCCCCAGCCCGGCCAGCGACAGCACCAGGAAGGGAATCAGGATCGCGTTGAGCCAGTAGTCGTTGCCCAGCCAGGGCAAGCCGACGAAGGCCACCAGCAGCAACAACGGCAGGCCCACTGGCCAGCGACGGCGCACCAGGGTCAGCGGCGCCTCGTCGAAGCCGGCGCCCAAGCGTGAAACGGTAGCGGTCATTGCGTCATACCCGTTCGGTGGCCCGGTCGCCGAGCAGGCCGGCCGGACGGATGTAGAGGAAGATCAGGGCAAGGAAATACGCGAACCAGGGCGTGATGCCGCCGCCGATCAGCGGGCCTATGTAGGCTTCGGCGAGGTTCTCGGCGGCGCCGACGATCAGCCCGCCGACGATGGCTCCGCCAATCGAGGTGAAGCCGCCGATGATCAGCACCGGCAGCGCCTTGAGCACGACCAGCGAGAGCGAGAACTGCACGCCCTGGCGCGCCCCCCAGAGCAGCCCGGCCACCAGCCCGACCATTCCGGCCACGGCCCAGACGATCTGCCAGATGCGGTTGAGGTTGATCCCCAGCGACAGCGCCGCGCGGGTATCGTCGGCCACCGCCCGCAAGGCCACACCGATGCGGGTCTTGTTGAACAGCAGCGCCAGCACCGCCACCAACAAGGCGGAAACGCCGGAGGCAACCAGGTCGAACTGGCTGATCATCAGTTCGCCGACGAACAGCGGGACGTCCTCGATGCCCAGATCCAGCGCGCGTACCTGGGCGCCCATCAAGCCCTGGGCCAGGCCCTCGATGATGAACGACAGGCCAAGGGTGGCCATGAACAGGGTGATCTGCGAGCGATTGACCAGGGGCCGCAGCACCAGGCGCTCGATCAGCAGCGCGCCGACGATCATCACCAGTACGGTCAGGGCCAACGCCAGGGCGAACGGCAGGCCCTGCTCGTGCAGGCTGACGAAGGTCAGCGCAGCAAACAGCAGCATCGCGCCCTGGGCGAAGTTGAACACGCCGCTGGCCTTGTAGATCAGCACGAAGCCGATGGCCACCAGCGAATACAGGGTGCCGGCGAGCAAGCCGCCGATCAAGGTTTCCAGGAAGAAGTTCATCCGTGTGGCGCTCCCAGGTAGGCGGCGATCACATCGGGATTGGCCTGCACTTCGGCCGGTGTGCCATCGCCGACCTTGCGCCCGTAGTCCAGCACCACCACGTGGCTGGACAGCCCCATGACCACCTGAATGTCGTGTTCGATGAGAATCACCGTGGTGCCGAGATCACGGTTGATATCGGCGATGAAGCGGCTCATGTCCTGTTTCTCTTCGGCGTTCATCCCCGCCATCGGCTCATCGAGCAGCAGCAGGGTCGGCTGCGCGATCAGCGCACGCCCCAGCTCCACGCGTTTCTGCAGGCCATAGGCCAGGCTGCCCACGGCAACGTCGCGCCAGGGCTGCAGCTCGAGGAACTCCAGCACCTGCTCGGCGCGCTCGGCGAAAGCCCGGGCCTCGCGCCGGGCACGTGGCAGGCCCAGCGCCTGTTCGAGAAAGAAACTGCGCTGGAAACGCGACAGACCGGTAAGCAGGTTGTCCAGCACACTCATCTTCTTGAACAGCGCATTGTTCTGGAAGGTACGGCCGATCCCCAGCCGCGCCGCCTGCAGCGGGTGCGGCCGGCGCAACGGCTCGGTGGCGAAGAACAGCTGGCCGGCATCGGCCCGGTAGACGCCATTGAGGATGTTCAGCAGCGAGCTCTTGCCGGCGCCATTCGGCCCGATCAGGGCGCAGATCTCGCCGCGCCTGACGCTGAAGGACAAGTCGGAAATCGCCTTCACGCCCTTGAACGACAGCGACACGTTGCGCACCTCCAGCAAAGCACTCATGCCGCGCGCTCCAGATATTCGTGCAGCCATGACAAGCGTGCCGGGCCTTGTAGCGCCACGCTGGCGGACGCACTTGGCACCTCGATCCGGCGCAAGCGATGGAAGCCGAGCAGACGCCGCACCCGCTGCTTCAGCCAGCGACGCAAGCCCTGGTGTGGATTTTCCAGCGTCCAGTCACACAGACGCCGTCGCCAACTGTCTGGTGGCGCCAGGCGGGCATCGATTTCGCCCGCCAGCGCCTCGACCCCCGCAGCGGACAACAACAACCCGGTCGGGGCGATTTCGCGACGGTCGCGACCAGCAGACTCGCTCGTTTCCGGGAAGGCTAGACTTTCGCCATGGTGCAACCAACGGCTCAGCAAATGCCCCAGTCCCTCACGCCATTCGGTGCCCTCATCGACCCACAGCACGTCATCTTCGGCGACCTGCGCCCAACCCTGACGCTGCGCCACCGGCGCCTCGCCGACAAACAACGTCGACAGCGGCTGCACCTGCCACAAGCCGTTGCTCACGACATTGGCCTGGGCGGAAAACAAACGCAGTGGCCACAGCTCGGCAAGGCCGCTGCCCAACCAGTGCGACACGTCTTCACGGCGTTGGACGAAGGCGAACGTCGGACGCGCCTGGCGCAGTTGCCGTTGCAGCTCATCGCCACGGCTGTCGCGGCCAATCACCAGACTCTGGCCGCCAAGCGGGTGGGCAGCCAACGCCAGAATCAGCAGGCTCGGCTCGAAGGCGCCACTCAATGCCAGGCGCTGCCCGGGGCCGAACCCCTGCTGGCGCAAGCCGTTGGCAACCCGCTCGACCTCGTGCTGCACATCGATCCAGCGCCAGGCCTTCCACACACCAAGACGGCGATGACGCAGGGCGATTTGTGTCGGCCGTTCTCTGGCCCAACGCTGCAGCGCCGTCAGGGCGCTGTCGGCCACTACGTCGGGCAACGGCAGATAGCGTTCATGAATGCTCATGCAATGACTCCTCTGCCGATTCAGGCCGGCTCGGCCAGGTTGACACCGACGTTCTCGCGCTGCTGGCTGAGGTCGCGATAGCCGGCGCCAGGATGGTTGGCGGGCAGTCGCGGGCCATCCCCGAAGAGCTTCTCGCGCAGGGTTCCGGAACGATATTCGGTCTTGTACACACCGCGTTTCTGCAACTCGGGCACCAACAGCTCGACCACATCGCGGAAGGTTTCGTGGGCCAGGACGTAAGCCAGGTTGAAGCCGTCCACGTCGGTTTCCTCGACCCAGGCCTGCAGCTCGTCGGCGACGGTCTGCGCACTGCCGACGATCAGCGGGCCGAAGCCGCCAATACCCACCCAATCGGCCAGTTCCTGCACCGTCCATTGCTTATTGGGGTCGGCGGTGGAAAAGGTTTCCACTGCCGACTGAATGGCATTGGTATGGATATGCTTGAGCACCTGGTCGGGCCGGTACTGGCCGAAGTCGATACCCGTCCATCCCGAGATCAGCGCCAGCGCACCTTCGTAGCTGGTATATGACGTGAGCTCCTGCCACTTGGCCTGAGCCTTGGCGTCGGTCTCGTCGACGATCACTGTCTGCAGGTTGAAGATCAGCACCTTGCGTGGATCACGCCCGGCCTCGGCAGCGCGACGGCGGATGTCGGCCACGGTTTTCTTCAGGATCACCTTGGACGGTGCGGCGACGAACACGCACTCGGCGTGTCCGGCTGCGAAGTCCTTGCCACGGCTCGACGCCCCCGCCTGATAGAGCACCGGCGTGCGCTGCGGCGAAGGCTCGCAGAGGTGGATGCCGGGCACCTGGAAGTGCTTGCCCTGGTGGCGGATCTCATGAACCTTGCTGGGATCGCTGAAAATGCCGCGCTCGCGATCACGCAGCACAGCGCCCTCTTCCCAGCTCCCCTCGAACAGCTTGTAGAGCACTTCAAGATATTCGTCGGCGTAGTCGTAGCGCGCATCGTGGTCGCTCAGCGCCTTCTGCCCGAGGTTGCGCGCGCCGCTGTCGAGGTACGAGGTAACGATGTTCCAGCCGATGCGCCCCTTGGTCAAGTGATCCAGGGTCGACAGGCGCCGGGCGAAAGGATACGGGTGCTCGAACGTCAGCGAGGCGGTGAGGCCAAAACCGAGGTGTTCGGTAACCAGCGCCATCGGGGTGATCAGCGCCAGCGGATCATTGACCGGAACCTGGGTCGCCTGGCGGATGGCCGCATCGCCATTGCCGCCCAGCACGTCGTAGATGCCGATCACGTCGGCGATGAAGATGCCGTCAAACTTACCGCGCTCAAGCAACTTGGCCAGATCCGTCCAGTACTCCAGATCCTTGTATTGCCAGGCGCGATCCTTGGGGTGCCTCCAGAGTCCGGGCGACTGATGGCCGACACAGTTCATCTCGAAGGCGTTCAAACGAATTTCACGTGGCATGGGGGCTCCTGATCGATAGGCTCGGCACCCTGTTTCGGCGCCTCTCAATGCTCTATCAACACAATCCATGCCAATAAATATTTTCTTTATTTACAATGACATAGAGATTGCTCGAAGCAGCTTTAATGCCTGGAGGACGACATCACTGCTGATCAGCTGTACAACAGCGAACAGTGTTGATGCGCAGCGAGAAACATGCCGAGCTCTGCGACCCGGTCATGAGTACACCGCATTCAGCCAATCTTGATAAATATCAAGGTCATCGAGCCCCACTGCGTCACGCTTGGCCTGAACCGGTGGGCCTTCATCGAGGCTGCCACCGCGGTGGAGGCCATCATGAATACTTACTCAAGACTGCTGCTGATCTGCCATCCAGACCTGCACCCTTCGCCTGCCCTGACGCGTGCTCAAGCGCTGAGCAGTGCGACAGGTGCTACCTTGCACCTGGTGGCGCTCAGTCAATTGCCCTCGCGCCTGGCAACCCTGGACCAGGTGCTACGCAAAAACGCCCGCAAGCAGGACGCCGAGCATCGCAAGGCTTGGCTCGCTGAGCAGGTCAAGGCGCTGGGCGAGCTGGGCATTACCGCCTACGCCGAGACACTGGACGATCAAGACCCGCTCAAGGACTTGATCCGGCTGGCCCAACTGCACCGGGTCGGGATGGTGATCAAGGACATCCAGCACGAAACCGCCTTGAGCCGTGCCCTGCTCACGCCATTGGACTGGCAATTGCTACGCCGCTGCCCGATCCCGCTGCACCTGGTAGCCCAGGCTGAAACGAAGCTGCCAGCGCGCATACTGGTCGCCGTTGATCTGGTCGAGCACGACCCGGTGATCGACAAGCTCAACGACCACATCCTGCAATCGGCACAGGCACTGGCACAACGCTGCAAGGCGCAGCTGCATTTGCTGCAGGCCTACGAACCCAGCGCCAGTTTCGTCGCCTATGCCGCCGCACCCGTGGCCTGGACAGACAAACTGGTCGAGGAAATGTCAGGTCGTGCGCGCGAGCGCATGGCGACGTTCGGCGGCCACTATGGCATCAAGCCAGACCACCTGCACCTGGTGCGGGGCGCTGCCCGTAACGTGGTCAGCGAGTACGCGAACCAGCAAGGCTTCGATGTGGTGGTGATGGGCACGCTCTACCACGAGGGGGTGAGCAAGGTCGTCGGCAGTACTACCGAGCAAACCCTGTACAAGGTTCACTCCAGTATTCTGGCGATTCACGGTTGAACGGTCGCCCACTGGCTATGCTCGACTGGATACTCATCAAACCGCACAGTGCCATGCAGCTCATGTCGCTGTGAACGACCTCTGGAGCGCAGGGCATGAATGACACCTCGCCGTTGCTGTTCGCCCTGCAAGGCAGCCAGGCCTATGGGAATGCCGTGGCGCAACGCCTGGGCAGGACACTGTCTGCACATGAAGAGCGCGACTACGAGGACGGAGAGCACAAGTGCTGGCCTGGCGAATCGGTGGACGGTCGATCGGTCATCGTCTTCCACTCGCTGTATGGTGACGCGCACCACAGCGCGCATGACAAGCTATGCCGGTTGTTGTTCTTCTGTGGCGCGCTCAAGGACGCTGCTGCCCGCCAGGTGACGGCAGTCACGCCTTACCTCTGTTATGGTCGCAAGGACCGCAAGGTGGAGTTTCAGGACGCTATCATCACTCGCCATGTGGCTCGGCTGATGGAAAGCTGCGGCGTGGACCGCATTGTGGCGCTGGACGTGCACAACCCCAGCGCCTTCGACAACGCCTACCGAATCCCGAGCTGGAACCTGCAATGTACCCCACTGTTCGCCCAACGCCTGGCCCCGCTCCTCGGTGAGCAGGCGGTCACGGTGGTGTCGCCGGATATCGGTGGCGTCAAACGTGCGGAGCAGTTTCGCCAGGTCCTGGCGCACCTGCTGGCGCGCCCGGTCTCGGTGGCCATGATGGAAAAACACCGCCAGCAGGCAGGCCTGAGCGGCGAACACCTGGTCGGTAACGTGGCAGGCAGCACCGTCATCGTGTTCGATGACCTGATCAGCACGGGGCAGACGCTGCTACGCGCTGCCCAGGCCTGCCGGCAGGCCGGAGCCAGCCGCCTACTGGCTGCGGCCACCCACGGCCTGTTCACCACCGGTGGCGAGCTGTTCGACAGCGGCGCGTTCGAACGGGTACTGGTGGCCGACAGCATCGCCCCCTTTCGCCTGCCCGTGCGATGCCTGGCGCAACTGGATATCGTCGATACCAGCGCCTTGGTCGCCGAGTTGCTTGCCGACCGCCCGGGCACTGGCGCATGACCCCAGTGCAGGTGGCGCCGGCGGAGCGTCCCTACTCCTGAAATCGGTCGGGCCATGAGGCGTGTCGCAGGCCATGCTGATGGTGTTCGCGCAGAGCATCATGGGAACCGCTATAACCGTCTACCCTGCCTCCCTGCCAAAGGCGTAGCCCTTGAAAACTGACCCCCGGCACCATGGGAGCACTGTGCATGCCTATCGACTTCAGACCCGCTCAAGTCTCGGACGCGCATGATATTGCGCGCTTCTTTCAACTGACATCGGAGGGCATGGCCGATTACATATGGAGCAAGCTCGCCGCACCTGGAGAAGCCTTGCTGAGTGTCGGTGCGTCTCGCTATGCCAGAGAACAGGGCGACTTTTCATACAAGAACTGCCTGATGGCCACTTTTGAAGGGCGCGTCATCGGCATGATGCATAGCTATGCCTTGCGCGCAACGCCTGACAGGCCAGTCGAGACCGACCCCGTCCTCGCGCCTTATTCCGACATGGAAATACCCGATACCTTGTACATATCCAGCCTGGCGCTGGATGAGGACTGGCGGAGCCAGGGGCTGGGCGCCCAGTTTCTTCACCACGCCCAGCAGCGCGCTGACGACGCGGGCCTTGATGGGTTGTGCCTGATCGATTACGCAGAAAACCACGGTGCACGCCGCTTCTACGAACGTCATGGTTTTCAAATTGTTAAAACCTGCCAGATCGTTCCGCACCCGATGCTGGGCGTCACCGGTGAAGCCTATTTAATGTATCGCCCTACTCACAACGTGCTCGAGAAACAGCCATGAACCAGAAACTGACCGTGTTCCGCGAACTGGATATCCAACCGCTGCGCGACCTTCCGTTCTTTGAAGAAGTCCTGGAAGGCAGCCCTCACACGCTGACGTCCAAGTACTATCACGATGAACAGCAAGGTCGCATTTCCGGAGAATGGGAAGCCAGCACCGGGGCGTGGCGCATTGACTACAAAGTCTGGGAGTTCTGCCATGTCCTGAGTGGATGCTGCGTCATCGAGCTTGAGGGTTGCGCCCCGGTCACACTGGCCGCTGGCGACACGTTCATTATCGAACCGGGCGCCAAGGGCAAATGGACCGTAGTGGAAGACATGAAGAAGAACTTCGTGATCCTCGTGCCCGCGAACTAAGCCACTGAATGCTGGCTGAAGCCGACTATGCTGGTAGCAATCCACACGCCGGCACAGGGGCTGTTAAATGGGCAACAAGCGCAGGTTCGGACGGGCTGCTGGGCTGATGCTACTGATCCACTTGCTGTTCTCGCCCCTGCTCCATGCGGACACCCCTCAGTCCGGGCCAGAGATAGAGGGTGTGATTGCCGAACCCGCGCCGCTGACCGTCATCAACCGCACGGTGCTGGTCTTTCGTGCGACGCTGCTGGGCGAAACACCCACGGTGCGTGCCCAGCGCGCCAAGAAGGTCATCGAGGATACGCTTCAGGAAACAAACGATCTGGAGGTTCGCGTCGACCCTATCCTGCACAGCTACCTGGTGCTGCTGGGCGGGCGCCGGGCATTCATCGTGACGCCACTGGATGCTGCGGCCGATACCATTACAACAGGCGAAGCCGCCGAGCAGGCCGCCGAGAACCTGCGCCTTGTCGTCGAGGAAACCCGCCAGGCGCGAAGCCTGCGGTTCTTGCTCACCGCGGTAGGCTACAGCGCTGCGGCAACCTTGGTCTTTTTCATGCTGGTAAAGGCCGCAGGCTACTGTCGACGCAAGCTCCTGGGACTGCTGCCTAAACTGATGGGCAAACACTCCGAGCGCCTCAAGGTCGGCCACACGCAACTGTTCGACCTGCAGAACCTGTACTACCTGATCGACCGCTCTCTCTGGCTGCTGTACTGGTTGCTCGTGTTGTTGTTCTGCTACCAGTGGCTGGGCTTCGTGCTGTCTCAGTTCCCCTACACAAGGTCTTGGGGGGAAAGCCTCAATATCCACCTGATGGCGCTGCTCAACTACCTGATCAGCGGTATTTTGCGTGCCATGCCCGGCCTGGCCGTTGCACTGTCGATCTTCTTCATCGCCCGGGGCATCAGCGCTTTCTCCAAACGTGTGCTAAGGCGCATGGCACGCCCAGGCACATTGAAATGGCTGACCGCCGAAACCTTGCAACCGACCATGCGCCTGACGTCGCTGGCGATCTGGCTATTTGCCCTGGTGATGGCCTACCCCTATCTACCCGGCTCGGGTACCGATGCCTTCAAGGGGTTGTCAGTGTTGCTCGGTCTGATGGTTTCACTGGGGGCGACCAGTGTCATCGGCCAAGGCGCCGCCGGACTGATTCTCACCTACACGCGCACGCTGCGCGTCGGTGAATTTGTACGTGTGGGTGATTACGAGGGCACGGTGACCGAGGTGGGCATGTTCACCACGACCATTCGCACCGGGCTTGGCGAAGTGCTGACACTTCCCAACTCGATGATTACCGGCTCGGTGACCAAGAACTACTCACGAATCGTGCAAGGGCCAGGCTATGTGGTCGACACCGTGGTGACCATTGGCTACGACACCCCGTGGCGTCAGGTCGAGGCGATGTTGCTGGAAGCGGCTCGGCGCACCGACGGCGTGCTGCAAACGCCCATGCCCCAGGTATTCCAGACGGCACTGTCGGACTTCTACCCCGAGTATCGATTAGTGGCCCAGGCCATTCCGTCAGAGCCCAGGCCACGCGCGCAGCTTTTGAGCCTGTTGCACGCCAATATCCAGGACGTGTTCAACGAGTATGGGGTGCAAATCATGTCGCCTCACTACCTGGGCGATCCCGAGCAACCCAAATGGGTGCCCAAGGAGCAGTGGCACACGGCCCCGTCCAAACCTGAAAACACCGCGTGAGCAATGAGGCCTCAGGTGCCGGTCAGCGCAATGATCACCGGCCCGCAGACTGCCAACAGGACATTGGAAACGGCGTAGCAGACGGAAGCCGATGACCGGCGTGTTGCTCCCCGACTGCTTGAGGATCTTGTTCATCGACGCCGATAAGGGCCAAAAGCATGCCGAGCAACGACCCAACCACCCTGAGCATCGCGCAGGGCCAGGCTCAAACGTCCAGCGCCCCCCTGAGCAAGGCGTCAAGCACACGCGCGACGTCAGCACCCTGCTCGTCCAGCAGGCACACCGGCAGCCCGTGCAAGGCCGCTTGCACACCGGCCAGCCCCTCGCCCGTCAAGGCCAGCGGACAAGCAATGTCCATCTGCAGCGAGCGCAGGCGCTTGGCCAAGGCAGGGCTAACCGGTGGCTGCAGCGCGATCACCAGTGCCGCAGGCTGCACCGCTGCACACAGCAGCGGGAGCTCTTCCAGCGGCTGCCCGCAGCCGAGCACGTCGATGCGTTGTCGCTCGCTGCTCAACAGCAGCCCGGCGCACAACACCTGGCACTCGGCTTGGCCCTCGGTACCCGCCAGCAGCACCCGCGGCGCATCGACCTGGTTCATCTGCAAGCGCAGCAGCAGCCGAGCGCGCAAGAACGTATCGAGAAACAGCCATTGGCTACGCTGGCCTGGCGCAGTGCCTGAAGCCAGCTCATGCCAAACCGGCATCAGCACGTCCCGCAGCACCGTGGCCTTTGGCAAGAGTGTGAACAGCTGCCCATGGATAGCTTCCAGCGCCTGCGCATCGAATGCCCTGGAGGCGCGTGCAACGGCGGCGCGCCAATCGTCAAAGGCCGAGGGCTGCTGCACAGGCACCTCAGGCTGGCCGGCGAGCCTGTCGCTAACCTTGCTGATGGGCAGGCCGTTGGCGGTCCAGCGCAAGATGTCGCGTATGCGCTGCACATCCTGGGCCGTGTACAAGCGATGGCCGCCCTCGGTGCGCTGCGGGCGTATCAACCCATGACGCCGCTCCCAGGCACGCAAGGTCACCGGATTGATGCCGGTCAGGCTGACCACATCGCGCATGGGTAGCAATTCGGGTGGGGTGGCGTCGGTCATAACGAGGTGTCATCCAAGGGGTGATACATTCTAAACCCAGATGCACCTTCTGCGGCGAGCCTCCTTGGTTCATCATGCAACAAACGGCGCCAAAAGCTTCTGCACGGAAGCCTTCGGCGCACATCGCATACGAAGTGTCTGTAGGTGAGCCCCATGATCAACGCAAAACTCCTGCAACTGATGGTCGAACATTCAAACGATGGCATCGTCGTCGCCGAGCAGGAAGGCAATGAGAGCATCCTTATCTACGTCAACCCGGCCTTCGAGCGCCTGACCGGCTATTGCGCCGACGATATCCTCTATCAGGACTGCCGTTTTCTTCAGGGAGAGGATCACGACCAGCCGGGCATCGCAACCATCCGCGAGGCGATCCGCGAAGGCCGCCCCTGCTGCCAGGTGCTGCGCAACTACCGCAAAGACGGCAGCCTGTTCTGGAACGAGTTGTCCATCACACCCGTGCACAACGAGGCGGACCAGCTAACCTACTACATCGGCATCCAGCGCGATGTCACAGCGCAGATATTCGCCGAGGAAAGGGTTCGCGAGCTGGAGGCTGAAGTGGCGGAACTGCGCCGGCAGCAGGGCCAGGCCAAGCGCTGACAAAAAACCTATACAAGGACGTTGACTTGTATAGATAAAAGCTTAGGCTTCAGTTATACCTGTACAACAATTCAATGTTGTACAGGATTGCCTGGAGCCCAGTATGTCAGCGTACCTACAGCAGTTCGCCGAGCGCTTCGCCCGCCTTGATGGGGCGAGCCTCGACACGCTGGATAAACTGTACAGCGACGATGTCACCTTCCGTGATCCCCTGCACCAGATACAGGGGCTGCAGGCCCTGCGCGCCTACTTCGAGCAGTTGTACGCCAACGCCACCGATATCCGCTACGCCTTCACCAGCGCCGACGAGGTAAAGCCCGGGCAAGGTTACCTGCGTTGGACACTGCAGTTTTGCCACCCGCGCCTGGCGGGGGGCCAGCCGATCACGTTGCAAGGGTGCAGCTGCCTGCATTGGCGCGACCGTGTGCATTTTCACCAGGACTATTTCGACGCCGGTGCCCTGCTTTATGAGCACCTTCCCGTCATGGGCACCGCGATCCGCTGGCTCAAAGGCAGGCTGGCATGAGCCGCTGTTGGCTGACCGGCGCCAGCAGCGGTATCGGTGCCGCGCTCGCGCAAATCCTCCTGGAACAAGGCCACCAGGTCGCCTTGGGCGGGCGCCACGCCGACCGCCTTGCCCCGCTGGCCGAACGGTTTCCTGGGCAGGTATTGCTGGCCATTGGCGATCTTGACAACCCGGAGCAGGTCGCCGGCATCGCTGCGCATATCGAGCAGGCCTGGGGGGGCCTGGACATGGCCATTTTCAATGCCGGCACCTGCGAATACCTGGAGCCGGGGCATTTCGATCCGGCGTTGGTCGAGCGCGTCATGCGCACCAACCTGCTGGGCGTCAGCTACTGCCTGGCGGCGGCACTGCCCTTGCTTCGCGCAGGCCAACACCCCCACCTGGTGGTCATGGGCAGTTCGGTGACCTGGCTGGCCTTGCCCCGCGCTGGCGCCTATGGCGCGTCCAAGGCTGCAGTGCGCTATCTGGTGGAATCACAGCGAATCGACCTGGCTCGCGAAGGCATCGCGGTCACCTTGGTGAGCCCAGGTTTCGTGGACACGCCACTGACCCGTCGCAACGATTTCCCCATGCCACAGCTGTGGTCTGCGCAGCGTGCCGCCCGGCATATCGCCAGGCGCCTGCCCGGCCGCCCCCTGGAAATCAACTTCCCCGGTCTTTTCACCTGGGTGTTGCGCCTGCTCGGGGCGCTGCCCGCGCGCTTGCGCCTGGCGCTGGGCCAACGCCTCGCCCGTCATGAACAGGAATGATGATCCATGCGTATAGCAATCATCGGCAGTGGCATCGCGGGGCTGACCTGCGCCCATTTGCTGTCACGCAAGCACGAAGTCACGGTTTTCGAGGCCGAGCAATGGGTCGGGGGCCACACCCACACCCTTGATGTGGTCTGGAAAGGCCAGCGGCATGCGATAGATACCGGTTTTATCGTCTTCAACGACTGGACGTACCCGAACTTCATCCGCTTGCTCGACCAGCTCAAGGTCCCTTCACAGCCGACCGAGATGAGTTTTTCCGTGCATGACCCGATGACGGGCCTGGAATATAACGGCCACGACCTGAACACCCTGTTCGCCCAACGCAGCAACCTGGTGTCCCCAGGGTTCTGGGGGATGATCCGGGACATTCTGCGTTTCAACCGTCAGGCACTGGCCGACCTGGACAACCAGCGTATCGATGCCAGCACCACGCTGGGCGACTACCTTCAAGCGAACCGCTATGGGCAACGCTTCATCGATCATTACATCGTGCCAATGGGGTCGGCGATCTGGTCGATGTCTCGCGCAGACATGCTCCACTTCCCGCTTGAGTTCTTCGTGCGCTTCTGTCGCAACCACGGCTTGCTGTCGGTCAACCAACGCCCACAGTGGCGGGTGATCAAAGGCGGCTCGCGCAGCTATGTCGCGCCGCTGTGCCGACCGTTTGCTGAGCGCATCCGCCTCAACTGCAAGGTTTACCGCGTCAGCCGCGACGAAGGTGGCGTGACCCTCGTGAGCGCGGCCGGCACCGAACGCTTCGACAATGTGGTGTTCGCTTGCCACAGCGATCAGGCCCTGGCGCTGCTGGAAAGCCCCAGCAACCAGGAGCGCGCCGTACTCAGCGCCATCGATTACGCCAGCAACGACGTGGTGCTGCACACCGATACCCGCCTGCTGCCACGCCGCCAGCGCGCCTGGGCCAGTTGGAACTACCGCCTGGGCGGCCCTGAGCGGGCGCCCGCCGCGCTGACCTACAACATGAACATTCTGCAGGGTATCCAGGCACCGACAACCTTCTGTGTGAGCCTCAACCAGACCGCACTGATAGACCCGGCGCAGGTCATCGCCCGCTTCCAGTACGCCCATCCCCAGTACAGCGTTGCAGCGTCCGCCGCGCAAGCGTGCCAAGAGCAACTGCAAGGGCAACAGCACAGTTACTTCTGCGGCGCCTACTGGGGCAATGGCTTTCATGAAGACGGGGTGGTCAGCGCACTGAAGGTGGCCGCGCACTTCGGAGAGCAACTGTGAACAGCAGCCTCTGCCTGGGCTGGATCAGCCACCGTCGGCTGACGCCGCGGGCCCACGCGTTCCGCTACCGGATCGGCATGTTCTACCTGGACCTGGACGAACAATCCTGGCTGATGGGCCTGTCACGCTGGCTGGGACGCTGGCGCCTGGCGCCGTTGTGCTGGCGCGAAACCGACTACCTGCCCGCCCTGACCCGCCAAGGCGAATCGCTGGCCCAGGCTGCACGCTTGCTGGTCGGGCAGGCGACGGGGCACCTGCCCGAAGGCCGGGTACAGCTGCTCACGCAACTGCGGTGCTGGGGGCTGTCGTTCAACCCGGTGAGCTTCTATTTCTGCCATGACCGCGACGGGTGCCTGACCGCGATCCTGATGGAAGTGCGCAACACGCCCTGGCGTGAACGCTTTCATTACGTGCTCCCGGTGCAAGGCAACCTTGCCAGGCCCTTCAGCGTCGGCAAGGCCTTCCATGTGTCACCGTTCATGCCGCTGGACATGGACTATCGCCTGCGCTTTTTCCTGGATACGGACCATGTACGCATTCAGATGCAGAACTGGCAAGACGGCACAAAGGTGTTCGAGGCCGACCTCGCCCTGCGCCGCACGCCACTGGATGGAGCAGCGCTACGTCGGTATGTCCTGAACTTCCCATGGATGAGCCTGCGCACTGTCTCGGCCATCTACTGGCAAGCGCTTCGCCTGTTACTCAAACGCACCCCCGTGCATGACCACACCACCTGCCAGGGTGACCTGGCACTCGGCCAACCTTGCGAGGACCTTGATGATGTCAAATCCCACCCTGAGCGTTAGCAAGTTCGCAGGCCTTGCGCCCCTGCTCGGCGGGCTGGCACGAAGCGCCGTGCTCGCCCAGTTGGGCAAGCTGCGTCACGGCCACCTGCGCCTGCTCAGCCACGGGCAGCAGTGGAGTTTCGGTGATGCCGACAGCCCGTTGCAGGCCGAGGTGGAGATCCTCGATGACGCCACCTGGAGCCTGATCGCCGGCAATGGCTCGATCGGTGCTGGCGAAGCCTACATTCACGGCTATTGGCGCAGCCCCGACCTGGCGCTGGTGACCCGCCTGTTCGTCGCCAACCTCGAAGTGCTCGACGCGCTCGAGGGCGGCCTGGCCCGCCTGGGCCGCCCTGCCCTGCGCCTGCTGCACCGGCTCAACCGCAACGACAAGCGCGGCGCCCGGCGCAACATTCTGGCCCACTACGACCTGGGCAATGCCCTGTTCGAGCGGCTGCTGGACCCCACCATGATGTATTCGGCTGCGCAATTCGAACACCCGGGGCAAACACTGGAGCAGGCCCAGTTGCACAAGCTGGAGCGCATCTGCCAGAAGCTCGAACTGAGCCCTGACGATCACCTGCTGGAAATTGGCAGCGGCTGGGGCAGCCTCGCTATCCACGCAGCCACCCGTTACGGCTGCAGGGTCACCACCACGACGCTCTCCGAGGCGCAGTACAGCCATACCCTGGAGCGCGTCAAGGCCTTGGGGCTGGGGCAGCGCGTGCAAGTACTCCGCGAAGACTACCGCGACCTTCAAGGCACGTTCGACAAACTGGTTTCGATCGAGATGATCGAAGCGGTTGGCCATCGCTACCTGCCGGTGTATTTCCGCCAGTGTGCTTCGCTCATCAAACCTGAAGGCCTGATGCTATTGCAGGCAATCACCATCCGCGACCAGCGCTATGCCCAGGCGCAGCGCTCGGTCGACTTTATCCAGCGCTACATCTTCCCCGGGGGCGCCCTGCCTTCGCTGAGCGTGTTGCTCGACACCGCCAGCCGGCACACTGGCCTGAACCTTGTGCACATGGAAGATTTTGGCCTGGACTACGCCCACACCCTGCGACACTGGCGCGAAAACCTGCGTCAGGCACGCACTGCGCTGACGGACCTTGGCTACGATGACATGTTCCAGCGCTTGTGGGAGTTTTACCTCTGCTACTGCCAAGGCGGTTTCGAGGAACGCGCCATCGGTGTTGCGCACCTGCTCTGGGCAGCACCCCAGGCACGCCGCGCGCCCTTGCCTGGCAGTGCCTGATGCGCAGCCGCTGGCTGATCGCCAATGCCCTCTGGCTACAAGCCGGCTGGTGGGTCTGCGTGCTGGGGGCCGAGCGGCCTTTGCTGTTGCTACTGGTGATTCCGGGCGTGGCAGTGCACCTGCGCCTGTGCCCGGACATCCATGCCGAGGTCAAGGCGCTGTTGCGCGTCACCTTTATCGGCTGTGTGCTCGACAGCGTGCTGGGAGCACTGGGGGTGTTCGGTTTCGACGCCTGGCCCCTGCCACTGTGGCTAGCGCTGCTGTGGGTGGTGCTGGCCAGCGGAATGCGTCACAGCCTGGCATGGGCCGGCAGGCACTGGCGAAGCGGCGCACTGCTGGGGGCGATTGGCGGCCCTCTGGCCTACGTAGGCGGTGCCAGGCTGGCAGGTGTCGCCTTGCCATTGGGCGCGCTGGAAACCGGCCTGCTACTGATGCCGATATGGGCTTTGGCCCTGCCCCTGCTGGCGCGCATCGCGGCGCGGCGCTGACCGGCGACATCGCTCGGAACAGTAGCGCACCTGCTCCCAACAGCGTGCCCAGCGCTTGCGCCAGGTGAACGGCCGGCCACACACCACGCAAACCTTGCTGGGCAGAAGGCTCTTTTTCATAACGCCTGCCCCGCATCGAGCCGCGCCAGCAATGACTGGCCACGTTGCCACACAGCATCGCGACGGCCAGCGGGCATGCCATCGAGGCTGCGATAGACCAGGGCCAGGCGCGGGTTAGCCGAGAGCTGGGGGCGATGGCGAATGAGAAAATGCCAATACAAGGCATTGAACGGGCAGGCCTCCTCTTCGGTCACCTGGTCGACCCTGTAACTGCAAGCCTTGCAATGATCGGACATGCGCTGGATATAACGACCACTGGCGCAGTACGGCTTGGACCCCAGGTAGCCGCCATCGGCGTGCATCACCATGCCAAGCGTGTTGGGCAGTTCGACCCACTCGAAGGCATCCATGTAGACCGCCAGGTACCACTCACAAATTGCGGTTGGCACGATACCGGCCAGCAAGGCGAAGTTGCCGGTAACCATCAACCGCTGGATATGGTGAGCGTAGCCCAACCGCAGGGTCTGCCCGATGGCTTGGGCCATGCAGCGCATGCGGGTGTGCCCGGTCCAGTAGAATTCTGGCAGCGCCCGGTCGTTGTTCAGGTGATTGAGCCCGGCATACGCCGGCATGCGCTGCCAATAGATGCCACGCACATACTCACGCCAGCCGATCAACTGGCGAATGAAGCCTTCGGCTGCATTGAGCGGCACCCGCCCCTCGCGCCAGGCTTTGTCGACGTCGTCGCACAGACGACGCACATCCAGAAGCCCGATGTTGAGCGCCGCACTGATGCGCGCATGAAACAGGTACGGCTCGCCTTCGGCCATCGCATCCTGGTAGTCACCGAAAGCCGCCAGGCCGAAATCCAGAAAATGCTGCCACAGCTGTTGTGCCTCGGCGTGGGTCACGGGGTAGTCGAAACCGTCGACGCCCCCGTAGTGGTCGCTGAAGCGCTGACGCACCAAGGCCACCACCGCTGCCGTGATGTCGTCTTGCGCGAAATGCGCAGCGAACGGGCCACGCAGCTGCCGTGGCAATGGCTTGCGATTGTCGCCATCGAAATTCCAGGCCCCACCTGCCGGGCTGCCGTCAGGCTCCATGAGCAGGCCGGTTCGCTTGCGCATGCCACGGTAGAAGTGCTCCATACGCAGCTGGCGACGTTCTGTGGCCCAGCGCCCGAAGGCTTCACGGGAGCACAGAAAACGCGTGTCGCGAAACCACACAAGCGGCAGTGCGGCATCACGCAAGGCCTGCTCCAGGCGCCACTCACCGCACTCGGTCAAGTGAATGTGGGTAGCGCCCAAGGCTTGTTGCCATCGACGCAACTCCCCCACGATGCTGCCGCTGTTACCCTCGGCATCCAGCTCGACATAGTGCACCTGCCAACCCCGTTCACGCAGGGCCTGGGCAAAATGCCGCATGGCGCTGAAGATGAGAATGATCTTCAGCGGATGATGCGGTACGTATCGGGCCTCCCCCTCCACTTCCGCCATCAGGACCGCATCGCGAGCAGGGTCAAGGGACGCCAGACTTGCCAGGTCGAACGACAGTTGGTCACCCAGCACCAGGCCCAGGCGCATCGTCCGGGCTACCACTGGCTGGTGAGCGTTACCGGTACGCGCAGCGGCGCGATGGGGCCGTCGCGTTGCCCGCACATCTCATCGTGCACCACCTGCTGCACCAGCATGCAGGGCACCGGCGGCAGGTCGGCCAGCAACTGCCGCAGTTCGGTCGTGGAGCGCACGCGCACGGGCTGCCCCTGGGCATCGCTCAATGTCACAGGGCCGGCGTCGGTCAGGGCGCGCAGGAGGTAGAAGCCCCCCTCCAGCGACAGCAGTTCAAGTTCCTTGGCTTCGCCGGTCGAAACCAGCTGAGTCAGCGCGATCAGGTTCATGGTGTGCCCTCTGGCAGGCGGCGGAAGAACAAGGTGATCTGGCCAATCTCAACGCCCAGCTTGCTCATGCTCGAGCGGTTGATCAGGGTGTCGTCATCCATGAGGTACATCCAGTCGTCCAGGTCTACCTGCCAGTGCCGCCCATCGACCGGCAGGTCCAGTTGGTAACGCCATCGCAGCGCGTTGCCCGCCACTTCGCCACGCGCCTCGCCGATCACGTCCCCCGCGGTTCCCCGCCAGCGCCCGGGGCCGTCCGGCACCAGCGTCCAGGTACGTTGCTGGCGTGTGCCATCGCTATAAAGAAAATGTTCGTCGAGGATCAGCCGCTCACCCTCGCGGCGGCTGTCGATGCGCACATGGAAGCGCTTGACCACCTCACCGGAGCGCTTCTGGAACATCCCCCACGCCTGAACCGGGCGCGAGAAGAACGCCGCCAGGTCCAGCTTCGGCTGCTCCTGGGCATAGTGCTCGACACCGACATTGCCACAACTGCCCAGAAGCAGGCAGGCAGCCAGCAACAGCGCTTTGTACATGTTCAGGCTCCTCGGTCATCGCCAGCCAGCCCAAGCAGCCGCTGACGCAATTGGGGGTCTCTGGCCCGCGGGTCAAGCCAGATGGCGAAGAAGGCCCGGGCGAACACCGGATCGTCGATCGCGTGGCTCAGTTTGCCGTCGACGTAAAAGCGGCAACCCTGCCCCGGCAGGTACAAGCCCGTGATGCGCATGCCAGGGCTCACGTCCACGAATGCCTGCTCAATCGCCCTGGTCCATGCCGCGCGTTGCTGTGCCGTCATGCTGCCGCCACCCAGGCGTTGCATTTCCTCGAGGCTGGCATTGACCAGCGTGTCCCTGGACAATGAACGGTGATAAAGCAGCTCAAGGGCGAACGGCTGGCTCCAGTCCTGAACCGGGCCAACTGCCCATAACCGGGCGGTATACAGCCGCAGGCCGAACCAGGTGAAATCACCGGCGCCCAGCCGTTGCGCCGCAGGCAGCTCCGCTCGCCAGTCTGCCGCCGACGACATGGCGGCTAGCAGCAGGCACAGACAGGTCCAACGTGCAGGGTGCGCCATTCTGACCTCGAGCACTTTGCTAAATACTATACAATAGTAGACGCTTGTACAGATATTTGACGAGCCATGTATAGTTTTTAATGCCCAGCATGCATATTTCTGCAAGCCTCGCGCCCCGTTATCGAACACCCATGAAAGTCGAGATAGAAGGAATTGCTCATGCTGTACGTCGTCATGCTCGGTGGACGCCACCCACGGGCCAATATCGAGGTCCACGATGTGTTGTTCGCCCAGGCGGACTCACTTGAACAGGCCTACCCACATTTGCGCCAAGCCTGGTTCGGGAGCCGAACGGGCTTGCACATCGACGCATGGATGGAAGTCGACGGTATTGACCACTACCGCCTCGAATTCAGTCAGGTAGCGCCTGGCCCACACGATCCCAGGTTGTTCTTCATCAACCTGGGCGGCTACGAGCCCGGGGTGTTTGGCGAGGCACACCGCTACCTGCTGGTGGTGGCCAGGGACAAGGCCGAGGCCAAGCAACTGGCCAAGCAGCGCCTGCAGGCAGACTGGCTCAAGCCGCATACCGATGCGGTACTGGACGTCGACGATTGCCTGCCGATCGACTGGGTGAACGGCCGTTACGTGCACTTGATCGAAGGGCCCCATGACGGCTTACGGCAGTACAGCGACTATATCCTGCTGTGAGCTCACCCCTGCCATGTGCAAGAACGTTGGCAGGCATCACAGGACGAGGCGCCAGCGCCCGGCCAAGAGGACACGCCAATGAGCCTGATAAACGACCTTCACACACCCGCCAACGTGCTGGTCTGCGGGGCCAGCCAAGGGATTGGCCTGGCATTGTGCACGCAGTTGCTGGCGCGTGATGACATCGGGCTGGTGTTCGCCGTTTCGCGACGCGCCACCACCAGCCCTGCGCTGGATACCTTGTTCACAGAGCACGGGCGACGGTTGGTTCGCCTCGACTGCGACGCCCGATCCGAGCAGGCACTGCAAACACTGGCCGCGCAGGTGGGCGCCTGCTGCGACCAACTGAACCTGGTCTTCAGCACGCTTGGCGTGCTGCAAGAAGGCCCGGCGAGGGCTGAAAAAGCACTGACCCAGCTAGACATGGCGGGGTTGCTGAGCACTTTCACAACCAACTGTTTCGCCCCTGTTCTGCTGCTCAAGCATTTGCTGCCGCTGCTGCGTCGGCAACCGATGGCCTTCGTCGCCTTGTCGGCGCGGGTCGGGTCGATCGGCGACAATCACCTGGGTGGGTGGTACAGCTACCGTGCCAGCAAAGCCGCGCTCAATCAGCTTCTGCGCACTGCAAGCATCGAGCTGAAGCGACTGAACCCCGCGTCAACGGTACTTGCATTGCATCCCGGCACCACCGACACCCAGCTTTCCCGCCCCTTTCAGGGCAATGTGCCGCCGGGCAAACTGTTCTCGCCCGCGTTTGCCGCCACCTGCATCCTGGCGCTTGTGAGCCGTCACGGCCCGGCGCAGAGCGGAACGTTCTGGGCGTGGGATGGCACGCCGATTCCCTGGTGACGCGGGCGGAGAGCTCCAGGCCAAGTCGATGAACCAGCCTTGAGCGAGAACGGTCAACCCTTTATCTGACAACGGCAGAAGGAAGGGTGCAGCGAATGGTTTCGTTTGATCTGCAACGGATGCTGATAGGCGACTTTCCTTTTACCTTTCTTCTGGAAGTCGATGGCAACCTCATCACCAGCCGCCAGCCGGACGATATCCCCGCCGTCAATGAGCAGTTGATCAAGGCACTGGCAGACTGACCCTGCTTCTGTTCAGCGCGTGCTCGTCGCCCATGGCACCGACCAGCGCGCACTGATCACGCCAACTGGATGAAAACCGAATAGCTGCCCAGCAACACCCAGAAGTACAGGAAAATCCAGGGCGTGCGCAAGGAAAACAGCAGCGATTTGCGGTGCCCCGCCTGAGAGGTTTCGGCCTCGCAGAACAGCGGCGACTCGTCATAGGCCAGCCCCATCATCGGCTCGCTGCGCAGCAGGTGGCTCTGCTTCATCTGCCAGTGCTCGATAATCCGGAAGGCCGCGCGGATGCCAGGCCAGGCATTCAGTGTACTGAGCACGCCGAGCAATGCGAGAAAAGCCGGGACCATCAAGGTGAACATCTCGCCCCAGCTTTGGTTCAGGTTACCCATCGATGACACGTAGGCGATCACCAGGAACGACTGGGCCGCAAGATAAGCGTCGGTACGGTTGGCCAGGATGGTGGTCTCATACTGAATTTCGCGTCGATAGAAATCCAGCCGCTCTTTGGGCGTACCGAACATCCTCTCGTTCGTCTGATCGATCTCATGTTCCGGCGTGGAAGGCGTGATGATTCGAGGCACTGCAGACTCCTTGATAGCGTGGGCCTCACCCATGCCAGCAAGCCCCGTCAGCGGTAGAGCCATGCGGTGGGTAAAAATTCACTGGGAATGGATGCATCAACCGCTCGTCGCTCAGCACGAAGATCCGCTTCAACACTGGCTTGGAGCACCTTTCGAACGGGAATGAGCGTTCCAAACCTGCAGGAGCTTCCAGCATGAGCGACTACCCTACCCCTCCATTCCCATCCCAACCGCAAAGCGTTCCCGGTTCCCAGCGCGAGATGGATCCTTATCCGGACTGCGGTGAGCAGAGCTACACCGGCAACAATCGCCTCGCAGGCAAGATCGCCTTGATAACCGGTGCTGACAGCGGCATCGGGCGTGCGGTGGCCATTGCCTATGCCCGAGAAGGCGCTGACGTTGCCATTGGCTATCTGAATGAACACGACGATGCGCAGGAAACCGCGCGCTGGGTCAAAGCGGCGGGCCGCCAGTGCCTGCTGCTGCCCGGCGACCTGGCACAGAAACAGCACTGCCATGACATCGTCGACAAGACCGTGGCGCAGTTTGGTCGCATCGATATCCTGGTCAACAACGCCGCGTTCCAGATGGCCCATGAGAGCCTGGACGACATTGACGACGATGAATGGGTAAAGACCTTCGATACCAACATCACCGCCATTTTCCGCATTTGCAAGCGCGCTCTGCCCTCGATGCCAAAAGGCGGCTCGATCATCAACACCAGCTCGGTCAACTCTGACGACCCGTCACCCAGCTTGTTGGCCTATGCGGCCACCAAAGGGGCCATTGCCAATTTCACTGCAGGCCTTGCGCAATTGCTGGGCAAGCAGGGCATTCGCGTCAACAGCGTCGCACCCGGCCCGATCTGGACCCCGCTGATCCCGGCCACCATGCCTGATGAGGCGGTGAGAAACTTCGGTTCCGGTTACCCGATGGGGCGGCCGGGTCAACCTGTGGAGGTGGCGCCAATCTATGTCTTGCTGGGGTCCGATGAAGCCAGCTACATCTCGGGTTCGCGGTACGCCGTGACGGGGGGCAAACCTATCCTTTGAATGTGCTGCCGAGGCCTGCATACGCGGGCCTTGGCGCTTCTGGCAGCGCGTAATCGCACCGAGACCTCGAAGCGCGCTTTGCCAGCCATCATCGACGTTGAACCCTGCCGCCCACTGTCACTCAATTCCATGCAAGCCATTGTTCATTCGCCCGCGACGAGGTGACACCATGAATGCTATCGATTTGCTGATTCAAGACCATGCGTTGGTCAAGAAACTGCTGGAAGAGCTCTGCGCGACCACCCAGGTTCAGCAGTGAAGACGCGCAGGCACCCCGCTACGCTGTTCAAGCTTCATCGGTCCAACGAGCGTCACCGAACGCTCGCGGGGCTTTCAACAACAATGTGAAGCTGCCGGTCAGTTGCTGACGCAGCTCTTTGGGCATGGAGAACGCGAAATGCACAAGCCATGAACCATCACCTAAATGGAACGTTTCACGGCGGTACAACGTGACTTGCTGTTCGGAAATACCGATGCACACGGCTACCGAAAAATCGCTTGGTTCTTCGTCCACGGGAGAGCCCCTGGCAAGCAAGCGCGCGCGGCGCTCTGATGGTGTGGCCCCTACTGGCAGATAAACACTGCCGACATCCTCAAGGCTTGGCCGTTCGCTCTTTTTTCCACTGCGCCCTGGAGACACCATCAGCGTAGCCGGTGACACCGATCGCTACCTGCTGAATGCGGCCGCCATGCTGAAGGAAAGCTTCGACCTGCTCGCAGATGCGCACATGGGCTTTTTGGGCCGCGCTGGGGTACGTCTGGGACATGTTGGCCTCTCGGTTATGAGCCACTGAACGACAGTCACCCGAGCAGGCACTATACACCCTGCAGTGCCATCAGCGTCTGAAGCCTGCCAAAACCCTGCTTTTGTCGACCGAAGGGCGTGGCCATGGTGAGCTGCAAGCGCACCAGCCCAGGAATGCTTGCTCGAACATATGGAAATACGTATATTCGGCTTTCCGCATGTACAGGCACCCCCATGATCACACCGCCCGATGTCTTCAAGAGCCTCTCTGACGAAACCCGCGCTCGCGCCACGCTGCTTATCGCCAGCCTGGGCGAACTGTGCGTCTGCGAACTGATGTGCGCGCTGGACGACAGCCAACCCAAGATCAGTCGCCATCTGGCACAACTGCGCAGCACTGGCATGCTGCTGGACCGCCGTCAGGGCCAATGGGTGTATTACCGCCTGAATCCGGAACTGCCTTCCTGGGTTCACGAAATGCTTCAGGTCACCTTGCACGCCAATTCGCAATGGCTGGCTGACAATGCCCTTCGGCTGAAGAACATGGACGGTCGCCCCGTGCGTGATTCCGTCTGCTGCTGATCATCACCAAGCGAGATTTTCATGCTGCCCGCCATTGCTGTCTTCGTGTTCACCCTCATACTCGTCATCTGGCAGCCCAAGGGGCTCGGTGTTGGCTGGAGCGCCGCGCTAGGCGCCATCATCGCCCTGGCTACAGGCGCCGTTTCACTGCATGACATCCCTGCCGTATGGGCCATTGTCTGGAACGCCACCGCCACGTTCATCGCGGTCATCATCATCAGCTTGCTGCTGGATGAGGCCGGTTTCTTCGAATGGGCCGCATTGCATGTGGCGCGTTGGGCAAACGGCAGCGGCTACCGCCTGTTCGCCTTCTGCGTACTGCTCGGCGCCGCTGTATCGGCGCTGTTCGCCAACGACGGTGCGGCGCTGATCCTCACCCCCATCGTCATGTCGATGCTGCTCGCGCTGCGCTTCTCACCTGCAGCGACACTGGCCTTTGTCATGGCCGCAGGCTTCATTGCCGACACGGCCAGCCTGCCGCTGGTGGTCTCCAACCTGGTCAATATCGTCTCGGCCGACTACTTCGGCCTGGGCTTCGCCGAATACGCATCGGTGATGGTGCCGGTGAATATCGCCAGCGTGGCGGCCACCCTGCTGGTGCTGTTTCTGTACTTCCGTCGTGATATCCCCAGGCAGTACGCGCTCGATGCGCTGAAGGCGCCAAGCGAGGCAATTCATGACAACGCCACCTTCAAAGTCGGTGGGTGGGTGCTGCTAGTGTTGCTTGCAGGCCTGTTCGTACTGGAACCTCTGGGCATCCCGATCAGTGCGGTGGCCGCCGTCTGTGCCGCAATCCTCTTTGCCGTGGCCGCTCGCGGTCACCGCATCTCAACCCGTCGCGTGCTGCGGGAAGCGCCGTGGCAGGTGGTGATTTTTTCTCTGGGCATGTATCTGGTGGTGTACGGCCTGAAGAACGCCGGCCTCACGGACATGCTCACCCACCTGCTGGACAGGCTTGCCGAGCAGGGCCTGTGGAGCGCGGCCATTGGCACCGGGTTGATCTCCGCGCTGCTGTCCTCAGTCATGAACAACATGCCCAGCGTGCTGATCGGCGCCTTGTCGATCCAGGCCAGCGGCGCAGAGGGCGTGGTACGTGAGGCGATGATCTACGCCAACGTCATCGGCTGCGACCTCGGCCCGAAGATCACCCCGATTGGCAGCCTCGCCACACTACTTTGGCTGCATGTGCTGGCGCGTAAAGGCATGCGCATCACCTGGGGTTACTACTTCAAGGTCGGCCTGCTGCTCACCGTACCGGTTTTGCTGATCACCCTTTCTGCTCTGGCACTGCGCCTGAGCCTCTGACGTTCGCCCCCAGCGGAGGAGCCCTCCATGCGAGTCCTGTTCATGTGCACGGCCAACAGCTGCCGCAGCATCCTTTCCGAAGCAATGTTCAACCACCTGGCACCGCCCGGTTTCGAGGCAGTCAGCGCTGGCAGTTTCCCCAAGGGCCAGGTGTTGCCACGCAGCCTGAGCACGTTGCAGCAGGCCAATATTTCGACAAAGGGCCTGAGCAGCAAAGGCAACGATGCATTCGAGGGCAACCCACCCGACATCGTCATCACCGTCTGCGACAAGGCCGCGGGCGAAGCCTGCCCGGTGTATTTCGGCCCTGCGCTGAAGTCGCATTGGGGGCTGGAAGACCCCTCCGATGTCGTGGGTGACGAAGCATCGGTCGATGCGGCGTTCCGCGCCACACTGGCCCGCATCGAGTCTCGCTGCCAGGCCTTCTTCGCACTGCCGTTCGATCAACTCGACCGCGAGCAGCTCAAGCACGCGCTGGATCGCATCGGCTCGCATTGAACAGGAAGAAATCATGTCCGAGCAACTGCCTAACCTCGACCTCACGCTGTTCGACCTGCCGCCTTCGGCAACCCCGACCAGCGAACACAAACCACGCATCCTGCTGCTGTACGGGTCTACCCGAGAACGCGCCTTCAGTCGCTTGCTGGTAGAAGAAGCCGCGCGCCTCCTGGAGCACTTCGGTGCCGAAACCCGCACCTTCGACCCGTCGGGCCTGCCGCTGCCTGACGATGTCCCCGTGGAGCATCCCAAGGTGCAGGAGCTGCGAGAACTGGTGCAATGGTCAGAAGGCCAGGTGTGGTGCTCGCCGGAGCGCCATGGGGCGATGTCTGCGGTGTTCAAGGCACAGATCGACTGGATTCCGTTGGCGCTGGGGGCATTGCGCCCCACCCAAGGCAAGACCCTGGCCGTGATGCAGGTGTGCGGCGGATCGCAGTCGTTCAACGTGGTCAACCAGTTGCGTGTGCTGGGCCGCTGGATGCGGATGTTCACCATCCCGAACCAGTCTTCGGTACCCAAGGCTTATCTGGAGTTCGACGACACCGGGCGGATGAAGCCATCGCCGTACTACGATCGCGTGGTTGATGTCATGGAGGAGCTGGTGAAGTTCACCGTGCTGCTGCGCGACCGCCAGGCATTCCTGGTGGATCGCTATTCGGAGCGCAAGGAAAGCGCCGAGCAGCTGTCTGAGCGGGTCAATCAGCGATCCATCTGACGCAAACGTGATTCAAGACAGTGGAAACGACAGGGTAGCGGCCAGCCCGCCACCCGCTCTGTTTTCAAGGCGTACCTGCCCCCCCATACGGTCGATGATGGTCGCGACGATGGAGAGCCCGAGGCCAGCACCATTTGGGCTGTTTCGGCTATAGAAGCGTTCGAATACACGGGATAGGCTCTCCTCGTCGATACCCGTCCCTTCATCCTCGACGACCAGTTCGATACGGCTGGCCAGGCGCCTCAGTGACACGGCGATGCGCCCCCCAGGCGGTGAGTGTTCTACCGCGTTGGACACCAGGTTCTGTAGCGCAATGCCCAGCGCGCCGGCGTCGATCTGCAGGTGGTGGCCCCCTTCGTCGATGTCCAGCGAGGGTTCCAGGCCACGGTCCAGTATCCATGGGGTCAATTCAGCCAGCGTTTCGGTGACGACCTCGGCCAGGTCGATCCGGGCGCTGGCTCGCTGCCCCAGTTTTGGCTCAACGCGGGCCAATGTCAGCAACTGGTTGACCACCCGTGTCAGCCGATCGACCCCGCCCACAAGAAAGCCCAGGGCTTTCTCGCGCTCGGCATCATTGCTGGCGGCCAGCGCGTTCTGCGCGTGCAGCCGCAGTACGGCCAGAGGCGTACGCATTTCGTGGGCAGCATCGGCAATGAAGCGATGCTCACGCCGCAGCAGATCGTCGATCTGCGCCAGCAAGCGATTGATGGCCGCCTGCATGGGCTCCAGTTCAGTGGGAAGCGGTACCAGTTGCAGCGGCTCCAGCGAATCGGCATGGCGCCTGCGGATGACATTGGCCATGTTCTGCAGTGGCCGTAGCCCCCAGCCGATCGCAGCCCACACCAGCAGTGCCAACGCCAGGCTGCCAAGCAGGAACGGGAACAGCGTGTGGCGAACGATGCGGTCGATCAGGTCGTAGCGCACATCATCACGCTCACCCACCCAGATAAGCCAGTGCTTTTCTGGCACCGGCAAAACGAAACCGCGCCATTGCTCACCGCCACTGGAAAAGTCGTAGAACCCTGGAGCAGTGGGTGGTGGGTCAATGGGCGGCGCACTGGGTGTATGCACCAGCAACGCCATGCCTTCACCCCAGACCTGGAATGCCAGCTTGCTTTCGTAAGGGTGGCCCACCTGGTGCCGCCCCGCTTTGCCCAAGGCATCGTTGAAGGCCTCATACAGCGCCTCACGCGAGCCCTCTTGTACCGGCATGCTCATGACGCCTTGCAGCAAACGCGCGTTCTGGGCCAGGTGCGCGTCATACACCTCGTTAATTTCGTGGCTGCTGTCATGGTAGTTATAGAGCGCGAGCAGGCCGGTGCCCAGTAGCAGCAAGAGCATCACGCGCCACAGCGTACGCTGGCGTAGCGAGCTCATGCCTTGACCTCGACCAGATAGCCAATGCCGCGCACCGTGCGAATCAGGCCGTTGAACAGCTTCTTGCGCAGGTGGTAGATGTTCACCTCCAGCGTGTTGCTCTCCGGTTCTTCATCCCAGCCATACAGCAGTTGAGTGAGGCGCTCACGTGTGAATACCTTGCCGGGATGTGCCAGCAACTCATGCAACAGCACATACTCTTTGGGGGTGAGCACAACTTCGACGCCGTTGTAATGCACTTGTTGGGTGGTCGGGTCCAGGCTGACCCCTGCATGCTCGATCAGTACCTTGGCGCGCCCGACGCTGCGCCGCAGCAAGGCGCGCAAGCGCGCCTTGAGCTCGTTGAGGTCGAAAGGCTTGACCAGATAATCATCGGCGCCGGCATCCAGGCCGGCAATGCGATCATCAAGGGCATCCCGCGCGGTGAGGATCAGCACCGGCAAGCTGTCGCCGCCGGCGCGTAATCGCCTGAGTAGCTCGAGGCCATCCATACGGGGCAATCCAAGATCCAGGATCAGCAGGTCGAAGGTCTCGTGTTGCAGCGCATGCAAGCCACTGACACCGTCCCGCAACCAGTCGAGGGTGTACCCCTCCTGGCGCAAGCCGTCGCAGATCCCTTCCCCCAGTGCAATGTCATCCTCAACCAGCAACAGCCGCATGTTCAGTCCTGTTTGTCCTTGATGGCCTTGAGTAAAGCATCGATATCGGCACGCCGGCCCTGGTCAGCCAACTCACGCCCCGGCCGGGGCGGTGCCTGCAAGGCTTTCTGCAGGGCTGCGGTAGCTTCAGGGTAGCGCTTTTGCCGATACAGATGATCAGCCCAGAAATAGTTGCTGTCGATACCGTTGGGGTTGATCTGCAAGGCTTTGCGCAGCATCTTGTCGGCCATTTCGGCATCACCGAAACCGATAGGCCAGCCGGGCACCTGATCATACAGCGTGCCCAGGCTGGTGTAGGCCGAACCTTGCAGGGCGTTGGGGTCCAGCTTCATGGCCTGCTCCAGGCTGGCTTTCGCCGCCTTGACCTTGCCCAGTGCACCGAGGCCACCCGTCGCCCCCGCCCAACTGCTGTTGATGATGCCCTCCCAGATCAAGGGTTCAGGTGTGCCCGGATACTGATGAACAAACGTTGCTGCATCGCCTGCCAGCTTTTCGAAGGCGTCGGCACGCGTGTCCTTGGGCATTTGGTACTGAATCTGCGCCCAGCGCTGCTGCAGATCACTCAGGCGCTGGCTGCCTGCCTGGTCCAATGCCCAGGTGAAGGGTGCAAATGCCAGCAAGCTGGCAATGAACAGACGCTTCATTTGTTCGACTCCTTGGAATGGCTGCCGATATAGCGGCGAATGACTGGCAGTTGCTTGCGCAGTGCGCGATCGACTATGCCCGGCAACATCCCGTTGATACGCACGAAGAGCTTTTCCGGCCACCCCAGATAAAGCTCGGTGCGCTCGGATTGCACCGCCTCGAGCACAGCACGGGCGACGTCCGCAGGGTCGTCCATGCCAACTTTCAGCGCTTGATTGAGCGCAGTCGCAGCACTGCTGTTCATCGTTGTGCGGGTCGCCCGGGGGGCGGCATACAGCACGTTCACCGTGGTGTCGGCCAACTCGCGGCGCAGCGCTTCCGAAAAACCACGCAGCGCAAACTTGCTGGCGCAGTAGGTGGCGTAGCCGGGGTAGCCGATCGAGCCATAGGTCGACCCGACATTGACCACCAACGCCTTGGGCTGAGCACGCAGCAACGGCAGGCAGGCCCGGGTCAGTTGCAAGGGTGCCTTCAGGTTGATGTCCAATAGCTCGTCCAGCGCATACTCATCCAGCTGGTCGAGCAGAGCGAAGCGATTCACGCCAGCCGCGTTGATCAGCACATTGACAGCCCCCATCTCGCGTGCCCGCTCGATGACATGTTCGCGCCCTGACGGGCTGCGCAGGTCGGCCTCCTGCCAGCGCAGACGATCAGGGTACCGGTTCATCAGGCCAGCCAGCTTGCCCATATGCCGACTGACGGCCAACACCTGGGCACCGGCAGCGCAGAGCTGTTCAGCCAATTCCAGGCCTATGCCCCCACTGGCGCCGGTGAGGATTACCACGGACTCAGCCAAACGCATGGTGCACCTCTTGCTGCCCGGCACGCGGCAAGCCCTGGAACATCTCGGTGTACAAGCGGTAGACGACCTTGGCCGCGTGGAGGACGGCCTGCTGGTCACCGGCATCGTCGAGGCGGTCCATCAACTGTTTGTAGGTCACCATGTGCTCCTGGTCGAGCGCACCGTGCGAGCTGAGGTAGCTGAACGCCTGGTCAGGCAGTGCCAATGTGTTCTGGATAACGCCTGCCGCCTGGGTGGCCAGGGCAATGCTGGTGCCTTCGAGCACGTTGACCATGCCGAACAACCCGACTGGGTTGCCACGGGCGATCAGGTCGTACAGGTAGGCGACCATCAGCTCGATGGATTGCACCGGCTGGCCATCGCGCACGGCCTCCCAGTCACCGCCGCACGCTTTGATGTCGTTGAGGATCCACTGCTCGTGGCCGTATTCCTCTTCAATGTATTCGCAGACCGCGCCGCGCAGCCACTCCAGCCGCAGCGGCAATCGAGCCCCACAGGCCATCATCAGCGGCACGGTATGGCGCACGTGGTAATAGGCCTGGGTCAGGAAGGCGACGTAGCTGTCCAGGCTGACCTGGCCGGCCAGCGCTTCGCGGATCACCGGTACGGCGAACAGCGCCTGACGCTCTTGGGCGGTTTGTACTTGCAGGGTGTCGAAAAAGGACATTGTGAACCTCACAACGAGATGTCGGACAATAGGGTGTGGTAACGCTGCAAGATCGCCTCACGTCGCGGGCGGCCATTGGCAGTCAGGGTTTCGTCAAGCGTGCTAAGAGGCACTGGCAAGCGGCGCCAGGCGTGCACCCTGGCGTAATCGGGCAATCGCGCGTTGCATTGCTGTACGGCCTGTTCGATGGCCTCGTCGCTGATGCCGGGATCCAGCGGCCAGAGCAAGGCAAGGTTGCGTGGCAAGGCCTCGCCATGCACGAAAGCCTGGGCGATCACGCCACTTTGGCTCAGCTCGGCTTCCACCCACTCCGGGTTGACGTTGCGCCCGAAGCTGGTGATGAACTGATGCTTCTTGCGGCCATCCAGGTAGAGGTAGCCCTCCTCATCGAGGTGCCCTACATCGCCTGTTGCCCACCACTGCCCGGTTACAGGCGGCTCTCCCAGATAGCCCAGCAATGTCGAGCCGGCCACCAGGACTTCGCCATCCTCGGCGATGCGCACCTGCACATGCGGCAATGGCTTGCCGACGCTCCCGGGGCGCACAGCCCCTGTGCGGTTGAGCGCCACTACCGAGGCGCACTCAGACAAGCCGTAACCTTCGAACACCGGCAAACCGACCGCCTCGGCCCGCGCGAGCAGGCTTGGCGATACCCGAGCGCCGCCTACCGCCACCAGACGCAGAGGGCCGACCCGCATCAGCCCGCGTTCGATCGCTGTCACCAGCCCCATCAGCAGTTGCGGCACAAGGATCAGGCTCTGCGCACCACTGAGGGCGATTGCGCCCAGCAGGCGCTTGAAATCGACCTGGCTTGCGCCTCCCATCCCCAACTGCTGCTGCGGATAGAGCTGCACACAAGCGCCAGCCATGAGCGCGGCGTAGACGCCCAGGTTTTCCAGCAGAACACCCAGTGGCAGTACCGCCAGGTATCGCTGCGGCTCGGTTGGGCGGCTGGCGGCCTCCAGCTCATGCGCCACACGCAGCAGGGTTTCAGCGCTCAGGCACACGCCTTTGGGCGTGCCGGTGCTACCGGAGGTGTAAGTGATCTTGGCTGTGCCCTCAGGCAGCGCCGGGGCGACAAAACTGTCACGCTGCCACACGCCAGCTGGCGCCTGCCGGGCAAAGCCAAGCGCAACGAGCTGTTCGGCCCACTGCGCCTCGCACACGACCGCCGTGACTCCGCTTTGCTGCAAGCAGTGCTGGAACTGGGTCGCGCTGAAAAACGACGGCACTGTCACAGTGGCGCGTTCGGCGAACAGCGCCGCCAAATCCCAGAATAGCGCCTCGGGCCCGTTATCCAGCACCACGGCGAAGGTTCCTGGTGGTTGGCTACGCAGGCAGCCCGCCCGAGATTCGACTTCGTCGAGCAGTTGCCGGTAGGTGTAACGCTGCGCATCGCCCTGGACGGCCACGGCGTCAGGATGTTCCAGCGCGTGCTGGCGCAACAGTGCCTGAAAGGCAGTCAGTTCATGCCGCATGGCCGGTCTCCAGGGTTAGCATGGGAAACCCAAGCCGCTCGAACATGCCCGCCTGCTTCAGGGCATCGAAGCCAAAGCCTATGTTGCCGGCAAATACCTGGGGTCGCTGGTCGTAGTAGGTCCCCCATTGGTCCACTTGGCCCTGCAAGCGCGCAGGATCCGCTGAGGCCAGAACAGTGGGCACCAGCCCCAGTCGCTGGAAACTGTTGAACAGTGTCGCGGCGCCCGTGAATGCGACCCACTCCAAACCGCGCATGGCCAGCAACCACGTCACGGCAATGATCATTATTCGAGCGCTGCCGGCGCTGAGCGAGGCCAGGTTGCCTACTTCTACCATGCAGTTGCGATCCGGTGAGGCACCGGTTACCCGTGAAACAGCGGACTCAAGAGGCTCGTCCAGGTACCGCTCAAGAAAGAGCGGCCCTTCGCTGGCCGGTCGCATGCCCGCCGCCGCAATCAGGCGACCGTGGCTACCCTGCAAGGCAAGCAGTTCCGGCAGGTAATGCTGCACATCCGCCTGGTGCACGCAGGCAAAGCGCTCGTGTATGAAGTGCTCCAGCTCGCCTCGCCCATGTTCGCCGCTGAGGTGAAGAGAAAGATGCGCCTGATGATCGGCATGGCTACCGATGGGTAACGGAAGCAAACTGTGCCATTGATGAGTCTGAGTCATGAAATTTCCCCGCCTGGGTGCGACGGAGGGAATTATCGGGGCCGAATCTGAATGCAATCTGAAGTCGGCTACTGTCGGAGCGCCTCAGCCCGGTGCTCGTTCATGTGCTGAATTGATTATGACCGGGCACGACGCGTGCCCAGCTCGATCCAGACGGGTGCATGGTCGCTGGCCTTGGCCTGGTTACGCACCCACGCATCGACACCCGCCCGCTTCAGATAAGGCGCAAGCTCGGGGTTGAGCAACAGATGATCGATCCGCAACCCGGCATTGCGGGCCCAGTGGTTACGGAAATAGTCCCAGAAGGTGTAGACACGCTCGTCCGGGTACAGATGGCGTATGGCATCGAGCCAGCCCTGATCAAGCAGTCGTCGGTAACACGCTCGCGACTCAGGCTGCAGCAGTGCGTCCTTCAGCCAGGAACGCGGGTTATAGATGTCCATGTCGGTGGGCACGACATTGAAATCCCCTGCCAGCAGCGTGGGGTGGCCACTTCCATAGAGGCTGCGTGCATGCTGGATCAGGCATTCGAACCAGTGCAGCTTGTAATCGAACTTGGGCCCGGGCTGCGGGTTGCCGTTCGGCAGGTAGAGGCAAGCGACCAACACCCCGTGTGCCGCAGCTTCCAGATAGCGGCTCTGGCTGTCCTCTTCCAGGCCGGGCAAGCCGCGGCGAACCTCGAGCGGATCGCTGCCCCGCACCAGAATGGCCACGCCGTTCCATGACGGTTGCCCATGATGAAGGCTGCCATAGCCTGCTGCCTCCAGCTCCGCGCGAGGGAACTGCTGATCGGCCGCCTTCAGCTCCTGCAGGCAGGCAATGTCGGGCTGCTCCCGCTCCAGCCAGGCCAGCAGCGCCGGCAAACGGCTGCGGATGCCATTGATGTTGAAGGTGGCAATCTTCAGCGCTTTCATGCGTCCGGGTCGCTCACATGGGCCTGCACGGCATCTTCCAGCGCGCGGATATGCGCCTCATCGGCCAGCGCCTTGAGCGCCAACCAGTCATCCCAGTCGATGGCACCGTCGTCGCGCAGGGCCTCGGCTGTGCGAAGCAGTTCATGGTGGTAGGCATCCGGTGACGCGCGCCGGTAACTGATGTCGTCGTACTGGGCGTACCAGGCTTCAAGCTCGGGAATGTTGCGTTCGATGCTCATGAAAGCGTCCTCGCTGTACCCTTTGCTTGTCAGAACCCGGGCACAGCGCGACGTTCAATCAGGCGTCACTGAAAGTAATGGGGATACCGTGCCATGTCGCTCTCCAGCTTGTCCGCATCCGCTGCCCTCTTGCGCACTTCGGCATAAAACAGCTGGCACTGGTTCTGAAACCTGGTGAAATCGCGGTTGGCGGTTTCAATGGCACTGCTCCGGTCGCTGCCCGCGAGGCCTTCGACAAGCCGCTGTGACGAGGTATACGCCTGCCAGCAGGCTTCAACCTGCTGCAGCCCCTTTGCAAGGTTCTCGGTGTCGATAGTCGCCATTGCAGCACCCTCTTTGGACCGAGCCTGGTCCGTCGGTGTGAATCGCCAGAGCGACGATAACGGGATGAAGCCTGTAACGACGCGCTTCGGCTGAGAGCGTAGACCATTCCAACGCAGATGACGCAGTGTCAACGCAGATAGTCCTGAACCCACTTCACCCAACAATCAGCGCCAATTTTCACCAACGCATCATTGAAATCGTAGTGGGGGTTATGCACCGAGCACCCATGGAACTCGCCGGTGCCATTGCCCAGCATGAAGTAACAGCCCGGCCGCGCCTGCAACATGTAGGCAAAGTCTTCGGTGCCCATGACCTTCTTCGGCATCTTGTCCAGCAACGCGCCGTCGGCGAACAACGGCCTCAGGCTGTCACGCAGCAACGCGCTTTCGTGATCGCTGTTGCACAAGGCGGGCGCCAGTTGGGTGAATTGCACCTCGATCTCCACGCCATAGCTTTCTGCGTGCCCCTTGGCCAGGGCGTCAATGCGGCTGTTGATCTTCTGCTGGGTCTGGGCCGTGTCAGTGCGCACGCTCAGCAACATACAGGCCTCGTCAGGGATGATGTTGTAGACGGTGCCGGCCTGGATCATGCCGATGCTGATCACGGCGTAGTCCTCGACGCTCAGATTGCGCGACTTGATGGTCTGGATGCCACTGATCAGGCTGTTCAACGCCATCACCGGGTCTACCGACAGCTCAGGCATCGCTCCATGCCCACCTTTGCCGGTAATCCGAATGCTGACACGTTCGGAAGACGCCATGGTGGGCCCCGCCTGCACCACGCACGTGCCCACCGGCAGGCCGGGCATGTTATGCAGCGCATACACCGAGTCGCACGGGAAGCGCTCGAACAGGCCGTCGTCGATCATCGCCTTGGCCCCCGCCAGGCCTTCCTCGTCGGGCTGGAATATCACGTTCAACGTCCCGTTGAACTGGCGCGTAGCCGCCAGTTGCGCAGCGGCTGCCAGCAGGATCGCGGTATGCCCGTCATGGCCACAGGCATGCATGCGGCCGGGGAGCTTGCTGGCATGCGCAAACGCATTCTTTTCGCCCATCGGCAGTGCGTCCATGTCTGCACGCAAACCGATGCTGCGCGGGCTGTCCCCCACTTTCAGCACGCCGACCACACCATGCCCACCTACATTGCGATGCACTTCATAGCCCAACGCTTGCAGCTTGTCGGCTACCAGGGCCGCTGTATCGGAGGTGTCGCCGCCAATTTCCGGCGCAGCGTGGATCTGCCGGCGCAGCATGACGAACTCATCCAGCTCGGCGGCTGAGCTCGGTGTTTGATTGCTCTGCAAAATACCCATATCACTCGCATCCTTTATTTTCGGGGAAGTACCTGAGGCAGGCCAGGCTGACGATGCCGCCGGCCAGCAAGAAGTAAGCTGGCGCCAACGGCGTGCCCAGCGCTGCAATCAGCCAGGTGGCCACCAACGGCGAAAAACCACCGAACAGGGTCACACCCAGGCTGTAGCTGACCGAGGTGCCGAACGAGCGCCTGGCCTTCGGGAAGCCCTCCATGATCAGCGCGAAGAACGCACCGGCACCGATACAGGTCGGCAAGATCAGGATCGCCACGCCCATCATGGCCAGGCCCATGTGCTGCACGTGCCCAAGCAGATAGAACACGGGCAGGGTCAACACCACCGGCGCGGCGACCGTCCACACCAGCAGGCGTTTTCTGAGCTGATACTTGTCGGCGAATTTGCCGGCCAACGGGCAGATGACGGCCATGCAACCGCTACTGATGCAGGCAATCGCCATCGCGCTGCCGGGTGGGTAATGCAAGGCGGTGGTCAGGTAGGTCGGCATGTAGAACACGAACAGGTACATGCCAATGGTCGAGCTGGCCATCAGGCCGATGCCTTGGGCGATGCGTTTGAGCAGTTCGGCATCCAGCCCCTGCTCTGCCTTCTGCGCCGGTGCGGCCTCATGGGTTTCCGGCAACCGCGTGCGTATGTACCAACCGACCGGCCCGATCAGCAGGCCGAAGATGAACGGTATGCGCCATCCCCAGCTTTCCAGCGCCGTGGGGTCGAGCAACTGGCTGAGGGCCAGGCCAAAGCCGGCCCCTACCAAGGCGGCATAGCCTTGGCTGGCGGCCTGCCAGCTGACGCTCTGGCAGCGATTGCCGACTGCACTGGATTCCATCAGGAACACCGACGCGGTACCGACCTCCCCGCCTGCCGACATGCCCTGGATGAGCCGGCCGGTCACCAGCAGCAAGGTGGCGAAAATCCCGATCTGTGAATACGTGGGCGCAAAGGCAATCATTGCGGTGCCCAGGGTCATCAGCCCGATGGTCAGGCTCAAAGCGGCCTTGCGTCCATGCCGGTCAGCATAGCGGCCGATGACCATCGCCCCGACCGGGCGCATCAGGAAACCGACGCCAAAGGTGGCCAGCGACATCAACAACGACGCCATGGCCGAGTCAGAGGGGAAGAAGTGCTTGCCGATCAGTACAGCGAAGAAGCTGTAGATCGTGAAGTCGTACATTTCCAGCGCATTGCCCAACGAGCAGGCGACCAAGGTTTTACGGGAGGACGATACCTGCGCGGCTGAATGCGCACCTTTTTGCAGGCTCGGCGATGTGGGTAGCGGTCTGATCATTGTTGTCTCCGTTGGCAAATCGCGGCGTGCAGCGAATATCAGCCAATCGGGCACCCAATACACTTGCAGTTTCGGCATAGGGATAACCAATGATTAATTAGCTGGCGCGATCGTTGGCCAAATTGCCCTGAGCTGGCGCACAGTCCGCCCTCGCTCCGCGCGCGGCCCCAATAACGCCCACAAATCAGCAGCCGTAGCGCAGCGTTGACGCAGGTACGAAGCCTGTCTAACGTGGATGCGCTCGCCAATCCACACGCCGCGCCAGCCCCTGATTAACCAAACGGCATGACCTGACCGAATAAGCAATCACGCTGCAACGTTCTGTTCACCGACGCTAAAGCCACCCCATCACCGTGCTGGCCTGGAGTCGTGAATGAACACTCGCATTACATCGTTGCTGTTGATGATCCAAGGGGCTTGCCTTGCTGCGCAGGCACAGGCAGAGGGTTTTCCGACGCTCGCGCGGATTGCGCCGGGTTTTGGTTATTACGGGCTGGATTACGGCTTCGATGACACGCTCAAGGTGTACGGCACCGTGGATGCATTCGCCAGCTATCACGACTCACAGCACCACTCGGGTTTCAGGCTGGCCGGTGGCGGCGCCTGGACCAACAAGCTCGGGCTGTACGCACGCAAGGCGCTTGACCCCGATACTGTCGTGGAGCTTGACGTCGAGGAGGGTTTCAACCTCAATGGCGAGGCCCTGGAGGGCACCTGGGACACCGTCGGTACCCTGCGCCTGGCGACCGTCGCCCTGCGCTCGCGCACCCTGGGCAAGCTCGAGTTCGGCAAGACCTACGGCATGGCCACGCCCACCTACGCCGACCCGTTCCTGGCCACCTATGGCTCGCCCTACACCTACCTGGCCCTGCCTGCCGCCGGCAAGGGCGCCTATTACCTTGACCTGCGCCCCAAGCACACCCTGGCCTACACCAGCCCGACCTTCAGCGGCTTCAGCCTCGGTACCGCGCTGAGCTTCGGCTTCGACGATGCCGCCAGCGCTGGGCGCACCGTGCGTGGCGGTGGCGCCCGGCTGCAGTACCGCAACAGCCGGGTGATGTTGCTGGCCTCCTACAACCGTTACTACAGCGACCCATGGGACGACGGCGGCGTTTCACGCCAGACCGCCAACGATTTCAAGAGCCTGTCGGCGTTCTACGATTTCGGCCCGCTGGCCACCAGCCTCACCTGGCAGCGTCAGGATGTGGACCAGGCCGGCACGCCCAGCACCACGCTGTACACTTTCGGCATGATGGCGCCAGTGGGCGAACTGGACGTGCTGCGCCTGGCTGTGATGCAACGCCAGGTCAGCGCCCGCGACAAGGACGCGTGGGGTGTGATGATCGGCTATGACCATTTCATCAACCCCCGCTGGGCCCTCTATGGACGCCTCGGCATGATCGCCAACCAGCGCGCCTCGTCGGTCACCTACGCCGGGACCCCGGTGGACCAGGCGGGCGATAACCCAAGCAACGTCTCGCTAGGCATGTACTACCACTTCTGACCCCACGGGGCGGGTCTGCTTGAGCACCTGCCCGCGCAAGCTGTGGAACAGCTCCTGGGCAGGCGCCGTGAGGCTGTGGCGGTCAATGCAGACCAGGTTGATGGGGTAATCCGGAATCAACTCCTGCACCGCCATGGCTACGAACTCGCAATCGATACCGTAGGTAGACCCTTGGTCCACCGCCAGCTCGCTGATGGCCATCAACGATTCCGTGTTCTTCAACAGCTTCAGCGCCATCATCACTGAAGTGCATTCAACAGTGTTCTGTGGCACCCGAAGGCCATTGGCTTCGAACAGTTGGTGAAACTGCGACGCCTGGTCCGACAACTCGTCCAGGCTGATCCAGGGGGCGTATTGCAAGGTGCGCAGTGACTGGCTGAACTTCTGCCGATTCGAGGCGTGGCAAATCACCCTGCCCTTGATACTGCCCAGCGCCTCCCAGTCCAGGCTCAGCCGACTCAGCGGTTGCTGCGAAGTAATGGCAAAGTCCAGGCTGCCATCGCGCAAGCGCTGCAGGATCTGGCTGGGACGCAGGTCGGTGATGGTGATCTTCACCCGCGGGTACTTGCGCCGAAAGGCCAGGATACTGTCATCGACGCCATCGAGCATCGCCGTCAACGACGTCACCCCGATCGACACGGCGCCCAGCGCCGCATCCTGAATGCTCGCCGCTTCGATCTGCAGGCGGCGTATGCTCTCTACCACGAGGTTGGCATGGCGGATGACACGTTTGCCTTCCTCGGTAAGGGCCATGCCTTTGTGCGACCGCTGCAACAGGGTAAACCCCACCTCCCGCTCCAGCTCCTTGATCGAACGGCTCAGCGCGGGCTGAGTAATGTGCATGAGCTTGGAGGCTTCGAGGATGCTGCCTGCGTTATGAATGGCGACCAGCGCCCTGAGTTGGTGAAGTTTCAACCGTCTGTACCTTGTTGTTAGCGGCCGGTTCGAAAGGTGTTCTGGCAGCCCTGACAGCCGTTGTCGGCAAGGCCTGAAAGGTATGGCTAGCGCAACACAGCCAGCAGGCTGGCCGCATCGCTGACCTCGAACTTGCCGGGGCTTTCAACCGCAATGTACTGGACTACCTGGTCGTCGACCAACATTGCATACCGCTGCGAGCGCCGCCCCAAACCGCGTGCCGAAAGGTCCTGGGTCAGTCCAAGCGCCTCGCTGAATTCGCCATTGCCATCGCCGATCATCTTGACCGCATCCCCGACCTGCATGCTGTTGCCCCAGGCGTTCATGACAAAGGCATCGTTCACCGAGACGCACAGGATTTCGTCAATGCCAGCCGCACACAACGCAGGGGCCGCCGCGACATAACCGGGAACGTGACGTTCAGAGCACGTCGGCGTGAATGCGCCCGGCAACGCGAAGATCAGCACCTTCTTGTGCTTGCAACGCTCGCGAATGGAAAAGGCCTTCGGGCCGATCGCGCAGGCGCCTGCGTCGTTGTTGTATTGATAAAGGGTAACGTCGGGCAATTGATCGCCGGTTTTGATCATCGCTGTCTCCTGGGTGAGGTGAGGGCCAGGCAGCCATGATGCCGCAGTCGACCTGGCAACGCATCATGAGCAGGGCTAAAAAACCTGTGAAATAACTTCAATATCATTCATGCAGCGCCCCGCCTAGGATACGCCTCAATCAAACACATCAAGATTACGGTGTGAACGACTCAGCCTACGCAACTGACCAGCACTGAGTTGCTCACACTCAGGCATCTGGAAGCCGTCACCATGAATAAAACGCCAACATTCACCGTCAAGCGCATTGCGTTCGACGAACATTATCACCCCGCCGAAAACACCCGCATCACGACCAATTTCGCCAATTTGGCACGGGGTGCAAACCGCCAGCAAAACCTGCGCAATACCTTGACGATGATTAATAACCGTTTCAATGCGCTGGCGCACTGGGACAACCCCGAACATGATCGCTACCGCGTAGAGCTGGACATCATATCGGTGGAAATGAATATTGAAAATGCGCAGCACGGCCATGCACTGCCGCTGATCGAAATATTGAAAACCCATATTGTCGACCGCCAAAACAATACGCGCCTCGAAGGCATGGTAGGCAACAACTTCTCTTCGTACGTGCGCGATTACGACTTCAGTGTGCTGTTACTGGAGCATAACAAGCATCGGTCGACCTTCAGCACACCTGATCATTTCGGCGAGCTGCATGGCAACCTGTTCAAATGCTTCGTCAACTCGCAAACCTACCAGGAGCATTTCAGCAAACCACCGGTTATCTGCCTGAGCGTATCCAGCAGCAGGACTTACCTACGCACCGAAAATCAGCACCCTGTGCTAGGGGTTGAGTACCAGCAGGATAAATACTCCCTGACGGATGAATACTTCAAGAAAATGGGCTTGAAGGTGCGCTATTTCATGCCGCCGAACAGCGTCGCCCCGTTGGCGTTTTATTTTGCCGGCGACTTGCTGGCTGACTACACCTACCTTGAACTGATCAGCACCATCAGCACCATGGACACCTTTCAGAAAATCTACCGACCCGAGATCTACAACGCCAATTCTCCCGCAGGCAAGGCCTACCAGCCCAGCCTGCAAAACCAGGATTACTCGCTCACGCGCATTGTCTACGACCGGGAAGAGCGCAGCCGCCTGGCGATCGAGCAGGGCAAGTTTGCCGAGGAGCAATTTGTCAAACCCTACCAGGCCACGCTGGCGCAATGGTCCGCTCAATACGCACGTTGAACATTCAAAGCACAAGGTCACAGTTCATGAACACATTGCTACCCACCTCCACGGCCGGCAGCCTGCCTAAACCCGCCTGGCTTGCTCAACCCGAAACACTTTGGTCACCGTGGAAGTTGCAAGACGCGCAACTGATCGAAGGCAAACAGGATGCCTTGCGCCTGGCCTTGCAAGAACAACAACACGCCGGTATCGACATCGTCAGTGACGGCGAGCAAACCCGGCAGCACTTTGTCACCACGTTTATCGAGCACCTCAGCGGCGTTGATTTCGAACAACGGAAAACCGTTAGAATCCGTGACCGCTACGATGCAAGCGTACCGACGGTTATGGGTGCTGTCGCTCGACAAAAGCCGGTGTTTGTCGAAGATGCCACGTTCTTGCGCCAGCACACCACACAGCCGATAAAGTGGGCGCTGCCCGGCCCCATGACCATGATCGACACACTGTATGACAACCACTACAAAAGCCGCGAGAAACTGGCCTGGGAATTCGCCAAGATTCTCAACCAGGAAGCCAGAGAACTGGAAGCCGCGGGCGTGGACATCATTCAGTTCGACGAACCGGCATTCAATGTTTTCTTTGACGATGTGAATGAATGGGGCGTGGCTACCCTGGAAAGGGCCATCGAGGGCCTCAAGTGCGAAACGGCCGTCCATATATGCTATGGCTATGGCATCAAAGCGAACACCGACTGGAAAAAGACCCTCGGTTCAGAATGGCGGCAATACGAACAGGCCTTCCCCAAACTGCAGCAGTCCAGCATCGATATCATTTCGCTGGAATGCCATAACTCGCATGTTCCGATGGACCTGCTCGAACTGATTCGCGGCAAGAAAGTCATGGTCGGCGCCATCGATGTGGCCACCCATGTCATTGAAACACCCGAACAGGTCGCCGCCACCCTGCGCAAGGCACTGCAATTCGTCGATGCCGACAAGCTCTACCCTTGCACCAACTGCGGCATGGCGCCCCTGCCCCGCCAGGTAGCCAGCGGCAAGCTCAAGGCCTTGAGTGCAGGCGCAGCCATTGTCCGTCAGGAACTCGCTAACGCACGCTGAAATGAATGCAGCCACAGGACCTACCATGTTGCTTTCCGGTACGGCGATCGAGCCGTCGACTTTTCGCCAGGCACTCGGGCACTACGCATCCGGCATCACGGTGATTACATCGCACCACGAAGGTGAGCCGATCGGCTTCACCTGCCAGTCGTTCTACAGCGTATCGATGAGCCCGCCGCTGGTGTCATTCAGTGTGATGTCCCGTTCGGCCAGCTACCCGAAAATTCGCCAGGCTGGCCGCTTCACGGTCAACATCCTGTCAGGTGAGCAGGTCGGCATTTCCAACCAGTTTGCCCGGCGCGGCGCCAACAAGTGGCACGGCGTCGAATGGCAAGCGTCGCCGTTGGGCAACCCGATCATTGCCGGCAGCCTGCATTGGCTTGATTGCGAAATTCACGCCGAACATGCCGCCGGGGACCACCTGATCGTGATTGGCGAAGTCAAAGCGTTGAACCTGCAGGCCACTGCTGCCACGCAGCCGCTGCTGTATTTCAAGGGGCAGTACTGCAACCTCGCCGCGCATCACGCGGCTTGAGCCTCACCCCACTCACGGAAAACCCATCAAAGGAATTGTCAGGATCACGCAGCAGTGAAGAAAACCCGCCATTACTGCGTTGATCCGCCATTTTACTCATGATCGATTTACGCCACCTGCGAACCCTCCACGCGCTGCGTGAAACCGACAGCCTGCACGAGGCCGCCGAGCGCCTGCACCTGACACAATCAGCCCTGTCGCACCAGTTCCGCGATATGGAAGAGCGCATCGGCATGCCACTGTTCGTGCGCAAATCCAGGCCGGTGCGCTTCACCAGCGCCGGGCTGAAGCTGCTGCAGCTGGCCGATCAGGTGCTGCCTCAGATCCGCAATACCGAACGGGACCTGGGCAAACTGGCCGGCGGCTGCGCCGGACGGCTGCACATCGCCATCGAGTGCCACAGCTGCTATCAGTGGTTGATGCCTTCAGTGGATGAGTTCCGCGGCGCCTGGCCTGAGGTGGAACTGGACCTCGCCTCCGGTTTTTCCTTCGCGCCACTGCCAGCCCTGGAGCGCGGCGACCTGGACCTGGTGGTCACCTCCGACCCGGTGACATTGCCGGGTATCAGCTACGTGCCGTTGTTCAGCTACGAGGCACTGCTGGCCATCGACAACCACCACGCCATGCGCCACAAGCCGTACCTGGAGCCCACCGATATCGCCAGCCAGACACTGATCACCTACCCGATCGAACGCACCCGCCTGGACATCTTCACCCGCTTCCTCGACCCCGCCGACGTCGAGCCCGCACAGGTCCGCACCTCAGAACTTACCGTGATGATGATGCAACTGGTTGCGTCCGGGCGCGGCGTCTGCTGCCTGCCCAACTGGGCCGTGCACGAATACAGTTCGCGCGGCTATGTAACCGCCAAGCGCCTTGGCGAACACGGCCTGCAGGCAAACCTCTATGCGGCACTGCGCAGTGACATGCTGGAGGTGCCGTACGTGCGTGATTTTCTGCTGACGGCCAAGGATATTTCGTTCACCACGCTGGCAGGTGTCAGCGTGCCTTCAGGCCCGGTTCTCTGAAAGCCGGGCGTGCGTTTGCGAACCTCAGTGCCGGCCATGGCGCGCCATGCCCCTACGGCCAACGAATCAGCCAGCCTTCGCCAACTGCACTTGCAGAAACGCCATCAGTGCCCCCGCCACAGGTGACAAGCTGCGCCCTTTGCGGGTGAGCATGCCGATGTGCCGTTCTACCTTGGGCTCGACAAGGGGCACGAACGCCAGTTTTTCGTTCTCCTGCGGAAAAGCGAGGTACGGCAAGGTACTGATCCCTACCCCCTCCTCCAGCATGGCGATCAACGAAATCATGTTGGAAATGAACAGCCGGCTATCGGCCAGCAAACCCTCGGCCTCGGTACCCGCCAGTAATTGCGAGGTACCGTTGCGGATCATCGGCACGCCCAGCAACTGCGCCCAATGCAGCTGCCCCCCCGCCTGCACCAGCGGGTGGTCGCTGCGGCACACCACGCCAACCTGATCATTCACGATGGGGGCGAATTCGAGCTGGTCATCGTCCACCCACAGGCTGCTGATGCCGAAATCCACTTGCCCTTGAGCGAGCAACTGCTGCACACGTTCGGCCGTGCCGTCCTGAATGCTGACCTGCACATTGGGGTGCGCGGCCACAAAGCGGGCCAGCGGCCCTGGCAGCATTCGGCTGGCCACAGAAGGCACGGTGGCGATGCTGACCTGGCCGATTTCATGCCGGGCAAACAGCATGGCTTCACGCGCAATACGGTCATGGTGCTCGATCAAGCCACGAAACAACGGGAGGCAATGCTCGCCATATGGCGTCAGCTCTACCCGGCCACCGCCCTTTTCGACCAGTGCCTGCCCCAGCTTCTGCTCCAGTTCACGCAGGGCCAGGGATATCGCAGGCTGGGTGCGAAAGGCCTGGCGGGCGGCCGCGTGGAAACTCTTGTGTTCGGCGACCAGTACGAAGTAACGCAACTGCGCGATTTTCAGCTCGGGCAACATGGTTAGCATTCCTTATCAAAGCATTTTTTTTATTAATTTTTATTTGCTGCATATTGCTCGCATGATGAATGCCATGCAAACGGAGGCGTTCATCCATGTCACACAAGACCTACAACAACTACATCGATGGCCAGTGGTGTGAAGGCCACGCCACTTTGGGCAACTACAGCCCCTCGGACACTGGCGACCTGATCGGCCAGTACCATCAGGCCAGCGCCGGACAGGCCCGCCAGGCCATTCAGGCCGCCCGCGCCGCTCAACCCCTGTGGGCCGCCAGTGGACTGGAAAGCCGCCAGCAAGTGCTGATGGCCATCGGCGACGAGCTGATCGCCCGCAAGGAAGAACTCGGCGAACTGCTGTCGCGAGAAGAAGGCAAACCCTTGGCCGAAGGCATCGGCGAGGTCAACCGCAGTGGCCAGTTCTTCCATTACTACGCCGCCGAAGTGCTGCGCCAGATGGGCGAGACTGCCGCCTCGGTGCGCCCAGGGGTGGACATCGAAGTGCATCGCGAACCGGTGGGTGTGGTGGGCATCATTACCCCATGGAACTTCCCCATGGCCACCGCCGCCTGGAAAATCGCCCCGGCCTTGGCCTTCGGCAACGCCGTGGTGTTCAAGCCGGCCAACCTGGTGCCGGCCAGTGCCTGGGCGCTCACCGAGATCATCAGCCGTCAGGGCCTGCCCAGCGGTACCTTCAACCTGGTGATGGGCAGCGGTGCCGACGTCGGCGAGGCCCTGATCGAGTCCGCCGAGATCGATGCCCTGACGTTCACCGGTTCTCTGCAGACGGGCCGACGCGTAGCGGTGGCCACCGCCGGTAACCTGGTGCGCTGCCAGCTGGAAATGGGTAGCAAGAATGCCCTGGTGGTCATGGACGACGCCGACCTCGAACTGGCCGTGGAATGCGCGCTCAACGGGGCCTTCTTTGGCACTGGGCAGAAATGCACTGCGTCATCACGGCTGATCGTCTGCGACGGCATCCACGACCGCTTCGTCGAGGCGCTGCGCCTGCGCATGCGCCAGCTCAAGGTCGGCCATGCACTGGAGGCTGGCGTCCAGATCGGCCCGGTAGCTGACGCGCGCCAGCTGGAACAGAACCTGGCCTACCTGCAACTGGCCCAGGCCGAAGGCGCCACCCTGATAGAAGGCGGCGAGCGCCTGCAATTGGCCTCCGATGGCTACTACATGCGCCCGGCCTTGTTCATCAACAGCCGCAACGACATGCGCATCAACCGCGAGGAAGTGTTCGGCCCCATCGCCTGCGTGATCCGCGTGCGCGATTTTGAAGAGGCGCTGGCCACGCTCAATGATACCGAGTACGGCCTCACAGCCGGGATCATCACCCAGTCGCTGCGCCACGCCAGCCACTTCAAGCGCCGCGCCCAGACCGGCTGCGTGATGGTCAATCTGCCCACCGCCGGGACCGACTACCACGTGCCATTCGGGGGCCGCAAAGCCTCGAGTTTCGGCCCCCGGGAACAGGGGCAATACGCTCGCGACTTCTACACCGTGGTCAAGACCACCTACCTGCGGCCCTGAAGGAATACATGCCATGCACGACCTTTTGATGATCGACGGCCTGCAGTACTCCAACTGGAGCCAGGAAATATTCCAGCAGATGCAGGCCGGTGGCCTGAGCGCGGTGCACGCCACCATCGCCTACCACGAAAACGCCCGCGAAACCCTGTCACGCCTGGGCGAGTGGAACCGCCGCTTCGAGACATGGCCCGAGCTGATCCGCCCGGTGCGCACGGCCGGCGACATCCGCCTGGCCCACGAGGAGGGCCGGGTGGGTATCTTCTTCGGCTTCCAGAACTGCTCGCCGATCGAGGACGACATTGCCCTGGTGGAGGTTTTCCGCCAGCTCGGGGTGTTCGTCATGCAGCTGACCTACAACAACCAAAGCCTGCTGGCCAGCGGTTGCTATGAGCGCGAGGACAACGGCATCAGCCGCTTCGGCCGCCAGGTGATCGCCGAAATGAACCGCGTCGGCATGCTCATCGACATGTCTCACAGCGCCGAGCGAAGCACGCTTGAGGCCATTGAACTGTCCAGCCGACCGGTGATCATCTCCCACGCCAACCCTGCCAGCTTCCACGCCGCCAAGCGCAACAAATCCGATGCGGTGCTACGCGGGATCGCAGAGTCCGGCGGGCTGCTGGGCTTCAGCACCTATCCGTTCCACCTCAAGGGTGCCTCGGACTGTAGCCTGGAAAGTTTCTGCGACATGGTCGCGCGCACCGCCGACCTGATGGGTGTGGAGCACATCGGCATCGGCACCGACCTGTGCCAGGCGCAACCCTTGTCTGTGCTGGAATGGATGCGCAACGGCCGCTGGAGCAAGGACAAGGACTACGGCGAAGGCTCCAGGGACAACGCCAACTGGCCGGCGCCCTTGCAGTGGTTCCGCGACAGCCGCGACTTCCGCAACATTGCCCAAGGCCTGCGCGCCCGCGGCTTTGCCGAGCACGACGTGGGCAACATCATGGGGCTGAACTGGTTGCGCTTGCTGGAGACCGCCACCACGGCACAGGCCTGAACCCCTTGCACGGACAGCATCAACAATAAAAAGAATCGCAGGTTCCGGAGGTTTCATGAAAAACCCAACTACCTTGCAGGCCGACGGCCAGGCCATGGGCCTGCCTATGGCACGCGATATCGACTGGCCGTTGTTCCTGATCAGCGGCGGATTCCTCGGCGCCTTCCTGCTGGCGGCGCTGATCGACATCGACACCGTGTCGGCGCTGGTCAATACCCTGTTCGCCTGGTCGACAAAGGCCTTTGGCCTCTATTGGCAAGTGCTGATGCTGGCAACCTTCGCCGTCAGCCTGTTCATCGGTTTTTCCAGGTGCGGGCGTGTACGCCTGGGCGGGGTCACCCAGCGCCCGGACGTCAGCACCTTCAACTGGATCGCCGTGATCATGTGCGCCCTGCTGGCAGGTGGTGGCGCCTTCTGGGCCGCTGCCGAACCCTTGATGCACTTTGCCAGCCCACCGCCCTTCTTCGCCGGCCTGCAACCGCACAGCGAAGCGGCGGCCACCGCGGCACTGGCGCAATCGTTCGTGCACTGGGGCTTCCTGGCCTGGGCCGTGCTGGGCAGCCTGCTGGCGATCGTGCTGATGCACCTGCATTACGATAAAGGCCTTCCGCTGGCGCCGCGCACCCTGCTTTACCCCCTGTTCGGCCAGCGAGCGCTCAAGGGCCCGATCGGCACCTTGGCCGACGCTGCCTCGATCATCGCGGTAGTGGCCGGCACCATCGGTCCGATCGGTTTCCTTGGCCTGCAGATCAGCAGCGCCATGCACGCCGTGTGGGGGCTGCCCAACACTATCGTCACCCAGTCGCTGACCATTGTCCTGGTGACCGCGATGTACACCGTCTCGTGCCTGGTGGGCCTCAAAGGCATCCGCTTTGTCAGCGAGATCAACGTCTGGTTGATGATCGGCCTGGCCCTGTTCATGGTGGTATTCGGACCGACGCTGTTCATCCTCGGCGGTTTCCCGGCGGCCTTTGCCCTGCACGTGGAGCACTTCATCCCCCTGACGATGTTCCGCGCCGACCCCAAATGGCTGGACTGGTGGACGGTGTTCTACTGGGGCTGGTTCATCGGCTACGCGCCCATGGTGGCCCTGTATGTCGCGCGGATCTCGCGGGGCCGCACCATCCGCGAGATCATCATGACGCTGTCGATCATCGCACCGCTGGTGACCATGTTCTGGTTCACTGTGGTGGGCGGTACCGGGATCGGCCTGGAGCTGCAAACGCCAGGCATCGTCACCGCCCATGGCGCCAAGCCTGAAGACCTGTTGCTGGGAGTGACGCAGCACCTGCCACTGGGTGGCCTTGTCAGCGCGCTGTTCCTGTTCTTGAGTTTCATCTCGGTGGCCACCAATGGCGACGCCATGGCCTTCACCGTGGCGCTGGCGATGTCCAGCAACGATAAACCGAAGAAGTGGTTGCGCGGTTTCTGGGCAATCGGCATGGGCCTGGCGGCGGTGGTGCTGATCACCATTGGCGCAGGCGGGGTGACGGCCCTGCAATCCTTCATTGTCATCACCGCGGTGCCGGTGTCGCTGGTGATCCTGCCAGCGCTGTGGGATGCCGTGCGCATCGCTCGACACATGGCCCGTGAACAAGGCGTCTGAACATGATCCATCCAGGTACAACAACAATGCCCAACAGCGTGCCTGCAATACCCGCGTTGCGCCCTGCCAGCCAAGTCATGGACCTGGCCCGGCTGGGTAGCCACTTCCAGAGCCCGCTAAGCTTCGTGCGCAGCAGCATGCGGCGGATGATGCAGCAGCGCTGGCAAATCCGGCGCAGCTGTTTCGACCTCGATGGCCAAGGCTTCGGCACTGCGATCTACCGCATCGAAACGCCAAACGGCCATTACCACTGCGTGATCTTCTCGGCCTACCTGCCGCCCGAAAAGCGCAGCGATCGAGTCATCGCCGACCAGTGGGACGTCAGCTTCGTGCTGGTGGCCGGCGATGTCGACTCGGTACAACTGGCCGACCTGCAACGCAACGTGCCGCTGCAGGAAGCCGGTCGCTTCGATGCACGCGTGCTGGTGTTGTCGCGGGCCAACCGTAGCTTGCGCAATTTCGACCGGTTTCTGGCGGCGCTGGCAGAAGGACGCCAGCCCGATCCACAACAACTGGCTGAAGTCGGCTACCTGTATCGCACCACCGCGGTGTACGGTAACGGCAAGTTCGGCATCGCCGATTTTGGTTGCCTGCAAGATAACCCGGACTTCAACCAGCCGTTCAGCGCGCAGATGTTCACCGTCTACCTGCTGCGTCACTTCAGCATCGAGCAGATCAACCACATGGCCCGGGCACTCGCCCCGCAGCGGGCAGTGCAACTGGCCCCGGCGCTACAACGCTACCTGGGGGTCGGCAACGCGACCGGGCTGGGAATGGCCCCTTTTCTGATCAACCACCCTCAACTGGTGGAGCACTGGATCAGTACGCGGGAAACGGCCCTGGCCCTGGTGCTGGCGCAGTCGGCGGAGCCCGACCAATTGGCACGCCTGCAGCAATTGCTGGCGCGCGCCCAGTTGCACCTGAGCCAGTCCCGGACCGAAGACCAGCGCCAGCATGAGCAGAACCTGCAAACCTTGGCCGAGCTTGCTTTACTGGCCACCTGGCTTGGCACGCAAGCCGACGGCGCGGGCCTTTGGCCGCGTCTGCTGGCCTGGGCGCAATTACACACGGGGGTGGGCTGCCAGGAGCTTCTGGTCAGCCTGCTGCTGGAGCTGTACCCCGAGCAGGTCACGCCCCTGGCCGAGCACATGGGGGTCAACGAAAGCTGGCAGCTGGACGCCCAGATGCCCCTTGGGCAACTGCGCCAGCTCATCGAGCAGCAGTATGGCTGGGCGTTGCGCTACGACTTCAGTGCTGCCGATGCGGAGCACTTCTTCTGGTACCGCTCAGCTGAAAAAGAAGAGCCTCGCCTGGGCATTCGCGCAGAGGAGCCAGGGGCCGAAAAAGAAATGCAGCTGGGTATTGCCCGCAATATCCAGCAGTGCCATGGCGCGCTGCTGGAGCACCTGCAACGGCAGCCTCAGGCGCTGACCGCTCACTTCCTGATCGCCCAACCGAGGTTCAAGGGCGCGGTACGCCGCCTGCAAGGCATGGCAAAAACGACCTACGGTGAAATCCGTGCCAATCTGCTGGCCCGGGACATGCTGCCGATTCACCTGCTGCGCTGCAAACTGGCATTTTTCGGCGCGGGGAAATTCGACCCCAAGTCAAGCCGCTGGGTGCGTATCACGCTGTTCCAGGGCGCGCCGCTGGTCAGCGACATCGGTCAGCCGTTCGCAGACGACTGGAATTTCGCAGTCATGCCGCAAAGGGAGCTTTGACCATGCGCGTATCGCTTAACGAAATACAGGTGATGTGCCGCAAGGCATTCGAAGGCATGGGCTTCGCCCCGGGCGACTGCGAGGATGCCGCCGAACTCGTGGGCTGGTTGCAACTGCAGGGGCTCGATGGCGTCGGTGCACTGGAAAAGGCGTTGCGTTATCTGCAAGCCGAAGCTGCACGGCCATACGCCTTGTGCCATGAGGATAACGCCCTGCTGGTGATCGACGCCAAGGGCCAGAGCGTGTTGCGCTGCGCCGCCACGGTGGTGGAACTGGCGGCAGCCAAGGCCATGCGCTGTGGTCAGGCTGAACTGCGCATACGCCACTGCCACAACCGTTTGCTGTTGCTGGGCTACCTGAGCCGGGCAGCGGTGCAGGGGCTGCACGTGCAATCACGCTGGGAGGACGCCCGCCAATGCCACCTGGCCGATTTTACCGCCGGCATGCCGCGCCCGGAACTGAGCAGTGAAACCCGGCCCCAGGCCATTGAAGCGGCCGCGCAAGACGTAACGGTGCTGTTCACCCGAGCAGGCCAGACCGCCCAGGCAATAAGCGACCCGCAGCGCCCACTGCAGCAAGGTTTTACCGTCAACGAACATACCTGGCAAAGGCTCAGGCAGCTGGCCGAACACATCCTTGTCGAGAGCACCGATGCCTCACGCCGCCACGGTGCAGGCGGCGGCAGCGACGCCGACTGAACACCCTTGCCACTGAGGAAAAAACCCATGAAGCATGCGATAAAGACCGAGCTGTTCGCCTCCAGGGCGCCACTGGAATGGGCGGTCGTCGGCAACGGTACGTTGTACACGGCCCAGATCCCAATCGATACGCAGGGCCAGGTGGTTGCCGGCGGCATCGAGGCCCAGGCCCGCCAGACACTGGACAACCTGCGCCACACCCTGGAAGCCGCTGGCAGCTCGCTGGATGCCGTGACCCAGGTACTGATCTACGTGACCGACCGCCGTTATCTGGCGACTGTGAATGCCGTGTACGCCGAGTATTTCCAGGCACCCTACCCCAACCGTGCGGCCGTAGTGGTGGCTGGCCTCGCCCGGGAAGAAATGCTGGTGGAGCTGGTGGTCTACGCCTGCCTCTGACGCCCTGAAGGCGCCCGTCTCACGATATTCAGCGTTCGCGCAATCGAGTGCCGCCCGCGCGGCGCTCGATGCATGCACCCTCCACCCCACGTCATGCACCCGGAATACTCCCTTTTTCTCCCGCCAGGCACCGGCCTGCGCCCCATTTCGGTTCAAAACCCGCGCCCGGATCAAAAGCGCCCTTTTTTGATGCGCCGGCCCTTGCGGCCAGGCAGCACACATCGGGTGTGCCCCTCACATTTCCTGCATCGCCAGAACCGCCAGGCGTATTCGGCACTTTTATTGCACAGACTGGTTGTACTCAACGCACAGGCAATCTACCGAAACCGAGGTTAACGCGAGACACAGCTCCCACTTACCCCAGCAAGGCAGCACCCTGAAAGACGCAGATGAACCGCAATGAAGCTGCCGGCAACGGCGGCAAGGAGTGGGTATGTCCCGGGCTTTTTTCAATGAAATGTACGAAGCGGACGGCAACTGCCGCCCGCATTACCAGGAGTTCGCCCGCTGGCTGGCCAACACCCCGCTGGAGTTGCTGGAACAGCGCCGGCGCGAGGCCGACCTGCTGTTTCACCGCGCAGGCATCACCTTCACTTTGTATGGCGACAAGCAGGATACCGAGCGCCTGATCCCCTTCGATATCATCCCGCGCAGCATCCGCGCCAGCGAATGGCGCACGGTCGAGCGTGGCTGCATTCAACGGGTACAGGCGCTGAACCTGTTCCTGGAGGACATCTACCACGACCAGCGCATTCTCAAGGCCGGCATCATCCCGCCAGAGCAAGTGCTGGCCAACGAGGGCTACCAGATCGCCATGCAGGGCCTGGACCTTCACCGTGGGCTGTATGCGCATATTGCCGGTGTCGACCTGGTACGTGACGGCGATGGCAGCTACTTCGTGCTGGAAGACAACCTGCGTACCCCCAGCGGCGTCAGCTACATGCTCGAAGACCGCAAGATGATGATGCGCCTGTTCCCCGAACTGTTTGCCGCCCAGCGCATCGCGCCCATCGATCACTACCCCAACCTGCTGCTGGACACGCTCAAGAGCGCCAGCCCACTGGACAACCCCACCGCGGTGCTGCTCACGCCCGGCCGTTTCAACAGCGCCTATTTCGAGCATGCCTTCCTGGCCCGGGAAATGGGCATCGAGTTGGTCGAAGGCGCCGACCTGTTCGTGCGTGATGAGCATGTCTACATGCGCACCACGGCCGGCCCCCAACAGGTGGACGTGATCTATCGTCGCCTGGACGACGACTACCTCGACCCGCTGTCCTTCAACCCTGACTCCATGCTGGGCGTGCCGGGGCTGATCTCGGTTTACCGCGCCGGCAATGTGGTACTGGCCAACGCCGTCGGCACTGGCGTGGCCGATGACAAATCCATCTACCCCTTCGTCGACGACATGATCCGCTTTTACCTGAGCGAAGAACCGATCCTGAACAACGTGCCGACCTGGCAGTGCCGCAAGCCGGCGGACCTGTCCCATGTACTGGCCCACCTGCCCGAACTGGTGGTCAAGGAAACCCAGGGCTCCGGCGGTTATGGCATGTTGGTCGGGCCCGCCTCGACCAAAGCCCAGATCGAGGACTTCCGCGCGCGCATCAAAGCCCGCCCGCACGCCTATATCGCTCAACCGACGCTGTGCCTGTCAACCTGCCCGACCTTCGTCGACAGCGGCATCGCACCGCGTCACATCGACCTGCGCCCGTTCGTGTTGTCGGGCAGTGAAACCCGCCTGGTGCCCGGTGGCCTGACGCGCGTGGCGCTCAAGGAAGGCTCGCTGGTGGTCAACTCGTCGCAAGGCGGCGGTACCAAGGACACCTGGGTAGTGGAGGACTGAGCCATGCTTTCGCGAACCGCTTCCGACCTGTACTGGATGTCCCGCTACCTGGAGCGTGCAGAAAACCTCGCGCGCATGCTCGAGGTCAGCTACTCGCTGTCGCTGATGCCCCAGGCCGGGCGCAGCGACGGCCATGCCGAACTGGCAATGTCGCTGATGGCCTCGGGCATGCTGGACGACTACCTGCGTCGGCACAATGAACTCGACACCGAGCGCATGCTGCACTTCTTCGCCCTCGACGCCACCAACCCCAGCAGCATCTATTGCTGCCTGCAGGCCGCCAGGACCAATGCCCATGCAGTGCGCGGCCGTATCACCGCCGACATGTGGGAGAACATCAACGCCACCTGGATCGAAATGCGCAACATTGCCAGCAACGGCCTGGGTCGCTATGGCATCAGCCAGTTCTGCGACTGGGTAAAGGAACGGTCGCACCTGTTCCGCGGTGCGACCTCTGGCACCATCATGCGCAACGATGCCTACAGCTTCATTCGCCTGGGGACCTTCCTGGAGCGGGCGGACAACACCCTGCGCCTGCTCGATTCGCGCTATGAAATGTTCGGCGAGGCCTCCGAAGAGGTCAGCGACGACTCCGCCCGCGGTTATTACCAATGGAGCGCCCTGCTGCGCGCGCTGACCTCGTATGAGGCCTTCAACGAGCTCTATCGCGCCGCGCCCAGTGCCCGGCCGGTGTCCGAGCTGCTGCTGTTGCGGGTGGACGTGCCGCGCTCGCTGCATGCCTGCATCGAGGAACTGGACCTGATCCTGGCGGGCCTGCCGGGCAGTACCGGGCGTGCCGCCCAGCGCATGGCCGCCGAACTGAACGCGCGCCTGCGCTACACCGCCATCGACGAAATCCTTGATGCAGGGTTGCACCCCTGGCTAAGCGACTTCATCGGCCGCATCAACCAACTGGGCCAGGCCGTCCATCACTCCTACCTGGAGGTTGTATGAAACTGTCCATTCGCCACGACACGACCTATAGCTACGCCAGCGACGTGTGCAACAGTATCCAGTTCCTGCGCCTGACGCCGCGCAGCAGCGAACGCCAGCGTATCAATCAATGGCAACTGGACCTGCCCTGCAAGGTCAAGGGCCAGATCGACCCTTACGGCAACATCCTGCATGTGCTGACGCTGGACAAACCCCATGGTCATCTGGCGCTTACCGCACACGGCCAGGTCGAGATCGACCCGGATTGCGAACACGAAACCGAGAGCCAGTCTCCCCTGCCGTTCCTGCGCGGTAGCCACCTGACGCTGGCCGACAACACCCTGATTGCTTTCGCCGCCCGGCAATGTGGCAGTCACCGTGACCGGGCAGCACTGATCGGGCTGATGCAAGGCCTGGCCGAGCACATGCCCTACAGCCCTGGGGCCACGTCGGTGGGCACCACGGCCATCGAAGCCTTCAACGGTGGCGCAGGCGTGTGTCAGGACCACACCCACGCCTTCCTGGCCTGCGCACGCAGCCTGGGGGTGCCGGCACGCTATGTGTCCGGCTACCTGTGCACCGAGGACGAACAACACCTGGCCAGCCACGCCTGGGCCGAAGCCTGGGTCGACGAAGCCTGGTACAGCTTCGACATTACCAACCGCCTGACCCGGCCAGAGCGTCACCTGAAGCTCGCGGTGGGCCTGGACTACCTCGATGCCTGTCCGGTCAGGGGCGTACGCCGCGGCGGCGGCGCCGAATCGATGCAGGCCAGCGTCCACGTGCATCGCCAGTGACAGGCTGGCGTCAGACCGGTCTTGCCGCGCGAGTGCGGCAAGACCCTTCCACACGCAACACAAGGGAAACCGCATGACTTACTGTGTCGCCATGCACCTGGAGGACGGGCTTGTCTTCATCAGCGACTCACGCACCAACGCCGGCATCGACCAGATCTCCACGTTCACCAAGTTGTTCGTCTTCAGCGCCCCGGGCGAGCGGCTGATCGTGCTGCAGACCGCCGGCAATCTGGCGACCTCGCAGTCGGTGGTAAACCTGCTGCAGCAACGCACCCAGGGCAACGGCCCCCATCTGCTGAACGTTGCCACGCTCTACGATGCAACGGTGCTGGTCGCCGACACCCTGCGCGAGGTGGTCAAAAGAGACCGCAGCAAGCTCACGGCCGATATCGACCTTAGCAGTTCATTCATCGTCGGCGGCCAGATAGCCGGCGGCCCCATGGCCATCTACAACGTGTATGCACAAGGCAATTTCTTCCAGGCCACACCGGACACCCCGTTTCTGCAACTGGGTGAAAGCAAGTACGGCAGGCCAATACTCGACCGCAACCTGGATTACCGCACGCCGCTCGATGAAGCGCTGCGCTGCGGCCTGATTTCGTTCGACTCCACCATCCGCAGCAACCTGTCGGTGGGCATGCCGCTGGACTTGCTGGTGTACCGCAACAACAGCCTGGAAAGCATGACGCGCAAGCGCATTACCAGCGACGATGCCTATTACCAGCAGATTCGCAGGCAGTGGAGCGACGGCTTGAAAACCCTGCTGGCCGAACTGCCAGCGCCGCCTTATGGCTGAGTAAGCGAACTGTCCAGATCCTTTGGTGCCTGGACAGGCACCTTCGCGGTCTGGCCCGCGCCCACAGGTACTGTGCAAGCCTTGAAGGCGGTGATGGCCTGTGGGAGCGGGCGAGCCCGCGAACAGGCCGGTACAGGCAACACCTCAGTAAAACCAATGTGTAATGTTCGAAACTCCGTGGGTTATCCTGCGCCTTCCCCCCCTGTCACGAGCCTGTCATGTCGTGCGCTGCCACACCGGTGCAAATCCGCCGCGCCGACCAGACTCCCGCAATGCCGCCCCATGCCATGCATGACATGGGCTCACCTATGGGGTGAGGAGTGATCGTTTGAGTCGATCAAATCGCTGAAATCTAATGGGTGCAAACCAACAAGAAGCTCGCACGGAAGCGATCAGCGATAGAGAAAACCACACGATGACTCCAACGTTCTCATTACTCGTCCTGGGCACCGCGATACTCCTGATCGTCGTCATGATCAGCAAACTCAAAGTACACCCGTTTCTGGCCTTGATGGCCGCAAGCCTGGTGGTCGGTGTCGGCACCGGCATGGCGCCAACGGCAATCGTGGCGGCATTCGAGAAAGGCATGGGCAGCACGCTGGGCTTTCTTGCCGGCATCATCGGCCTGGGCAGTATCCTCGGCAAACTGCTGGAGGAATCCGGAGGTGCCAGGCGCATCGCCACCACACTGCTGAACAGGCTGGGGGAACGCAATGCCTCGTGGGCAATGATGCTCGTCGGCTTCATCGCCGGCATCCCGGTATTCTTCGAAGTCGGCTTCGTCCTGCTGATTCCGTTGATCTACGTGGTTGCACGGCAAACCCGTATCAGCATGCTATACCTCGGCGTGCCGCTGGCCACCTCGCTGATGGTGGTGCACTGCATTCTCCCGCCACACCCGGCCGCCACAGCCATCACCGGCATGCTCAATGCGGATATCGGTACGGTCATCCTGTACGGCCTGATCGTTGGCCTGCCGACCGCTATCATCGCGGGCCCGGTGTGGGTTCGCTTCACCTGTAACCGTGAAGCCGGCGAATCCCAGCAGGCCTTCCTGTCTGCGCGCACGGTGGCTCAAGCAGAAGAGCAGGCAATGCCCGCGTTCGGCATCACACTCACCACCGTACTGCTGCCACTGGTGTTGATGGTCGGCAAAACGTTGGCCGTCACGGTCCTGGACAAGGGCTCTGCGCTGTACGAGTGGGTGGCCTTCCTGGGCAGCCCACTGATTGCCCTGACGCTGTCGGTGGTGTTCGCCTACTGGGCACTGGGCTTGCGCCGCGGCCTGGATATGGCAGGCCTGCTGAGCCTGACCCAGCGCTGTTTCCCTCCCCTGGCCGGCATTTTGCTGATCATCGGTGCCGGCGGTGCCTTCAATGACATGCTCGTGGGCAGCGGCATCGGCAAGGCACTGGCCGATGTGCTGAACCAGACGCAGCTCAACCCGATCATCCTCGCCTGGTTGGTCGCCGGGATCATGCACTTTGCCGTCGGCTCGGCCACCGTCGCGATGATCAGCGCGGCCGGCATGGTAATGCCAATCCTTGGCCAGCACCCGGAATACAACCGGGAAATCCTGGTGATCGCCATCGGCGCCGGCGCCATCGGCTGGACCCATATCACCGACTCGGCGTTCTGGGTGGTGAAGGAGTACCTGGGCCTTTCCCTGAGTGATGCACTGAAGAAGTTCACTGCCGCTACAGTGCTGGCCTCGGTAGTCGCCTTGTGCCTGACCCTGCTCCTTTCGAAGATTGTCTGATCTACTCTGCACATACCGCACTACAGGTGAAATCATGATTCACGGAAAAACCCTGGAAGCCTGGCAACAAAGCCACCCGATCATCGCCGAGCTGGTGGCCCTGAAGCCAACCAGCTGGTTCAACCCTGGCATCGCCAAGGCTGCAGAAGCCCTGCACGACGTGGGCCTGACGGCGGCCGACGTGCAAGTCACCAGCGCGCGACTGCAGCGGTTCGCGCCTTACCTGGCCACCGTGTTCCCCGAGACGGCAGCGGCCGGCGGGGTCATCGAGTCGCACATCACCCCGCTGCCTCAGCTGCGCCAGCTGCTTGTCGAGGAGGGATCGCTGCAGAACGCAGGCAGCCTGTGGCTCAAGGCGGACAGCGACTTGCCTATCTCCGGCTCGATCAAAGCCCGGGGCGGCATCCATGAGGTGCTCAAGCACGCCGAGGACCTGGCCCTGGCTGCCGGCTTGATCACGCCAACGGATGACTACACCAAACTGGCGAGCGACCAGGCCCGCGCATTCTTCAGCCAGTACACGATCGCCGTGGGCTCGACCGGCAACCTGGGGCTGTCGATTGGCATCATGAGCGCCAAGCTGGGCTTCCAGGTGAGCGTGCACATGTCGTCTGACGCCAGGCAATGGAAGAAGGACAAGCTGCGGGCCAACGGTGTCACGGTGGTCGAACACGCCTCCGACTACAGCGTGGCGGTCGAGCAAGGCCGCCAGCAGGCAGCATCCGACCCCAGCTGTTACTTTGTCGACGACGAAAACTCCCCGCAGCTGTTTCTCGGCTATGCCGTGGCCGCCGAACGGTTGGCGCGGCAATTCGACCAGGCGGGCATCCAGGTAAACGCAGATCATCCATTGTTCGTGTACCTGCCGTGCGGCGTAGGGGGCGGCCCAGGCGGTGTTGCGTTCGGGCTGAAACTGGTATTCGGCGATGCGGTGCACTGCATCTTTGCCGAGCCCACCCATTCCCCCTGCATGCTGCTGGGTGTCTATACCGGCCTGCACGATGAAACCAGCGTGCAGGACTTCGGCATCGACAACATCACCGCCGCCGACGGCCTGGCGGTCGGGCGCCCATCAGGGTTTGTCGGCAAAGCCATGCAGCGCCTGATCGATGGTTACTACACCGTGACCGACGAAGAACTGTACCGCTTGATGGTCATCGCCCATGAGCAGGACAAGGTCAAACTGGAACCCTCTGCCCTGGCCGGCGTACCCGGTATGCTGCGGGTGCTGCAAGCAGGCGAGTACCTGGCTCGCCAGGGCTTCACCCCAACCCAGCTGCAGCAGGCTACACACCTCGTCTGGGGGACGGGTGGCAGCATGGTGCCGGACGATGAATTCAACGCCTATCTGGCGAAAGGGCGCAGCCTGCAGGCAAACGTGTAACCGCAATCAGCTCACGGCGCAGGAAGGATTGATCAATGAAAAAGCCCGGCGGCGGCGCCGTGAAACTCAATGGCTCGCACCTGGGCAGCCTGCATGTCTTTCTGGTGGCGGCACGCCACTTGAGCTTCTCGCGCGCCGCCGATGAGCTGTGCCTGACGGCCAGTGCCGTGAGTCACCGCATCAATCGCCTGGAAGATGAGCTGGCGCTCAAGCTGTTCCACCGCATGCCGCGCAAGGTCAGCCTCACCGAAGACGGCGAGCGCCTGTTCGCGGTCATGCAACGGACCATGGATGAGTTAAGCGAGGCCGTGCAGGAACGTGCTCACGCCGAAATCGCCGGCCAGTTGACGTTGTATGTGCGCCCGTCAGTCGCACAATGCTGGCTGGTGCCGCGGCTGGCGCAGTTCACCGCCCGCTACCCTGATATCCAGCTGGATATCAGGGTGGGCAACGAGAGCATCGATTACCGCACCCGCAAGATCGACCTGGTCCTGTGTTATTCGGATGGTCATCACCCGGGGTTGCAGAGCATCCACTTGATGGACGAGCGGATCGCCCCGGTGTGCTCCCCCCGTTACGCAGAAACCCATGCATTGACCGGTGACCTGCACCCGCTGGATCATTGCACCGCCTTGCATGACGTAGCGGCCTGGGACAACGCTGCATTCGATGCAGAATGGCAGCTCTGGGCCAACACCACAGGTGCGGGTATCAGCCTCCCGCGCCGATTCCTCACATTCGATCGCTCCGACCTGTGCACGCTCGCCGCGCTGAATCACGTAGGCATCGCCATTGGCCGCGAACAGCTGGTCAAGGATCGCATTGCACGAGGTGAGCTGGTTTTGCCGTTCGGTGGTTTCGTCGACACCCCCAACTATGGCTATTACCTGGTCTACCCGCATCATGACCCGATGCCCAAACGCCTGCAGGTGTTGATCGACTGGCTCGTGGAATGTGCCCACTCATCCAGTGCAAGTCATTGAGCGACTCAACCTGTTCAGCAGTCAACGGGTCTCAGCGTTCGCTGGGCGGGGCCGTATCAAGGCCTACCCCAGTAACTGGCTCAGCACCGCCCGTAACTTGCCCGGTTTGACCGGTTTGTTCAGCAATGGCGCGCCTAGCTTCTGCAATGATCGCCGGCACTGGTCACTACGATCTGCGGTGATGATCACGGCAGGAATGGCACTGGCAAAGTGTTCGCGCAAGTGCCTGACCACCTCACATCCGACCACGCCGTGGTCCAGGTGAAAGTCCGCCAGGATCAGTTCCGGTGCCTGCCCCTGCAGCGCCAGCAAAGCCGCCTCCTGGTCGGTAGCGGTGACCACCTCGCAGCCCCACTGCCCAAGCAGAGCCCCCATGCTCTGGAGAATGCTCACTTCGTTATCCAACACCAACAAGCGGCGGCCCGGCAATGGATTGCCGGCACTTGGCTGCAGCAATGCCTGGTGAACGGCCTGCGGCAGCTGCTCGCCAATCGGGACCTCGATGCTGAACACCGAACCACGCCCCGGCCACGAACGTACCTCAATCCGGTAACCGAGAATCTTGGCGATCCGCTCGACGATGGCCAGCCCCAGGCCAACGCCCTTGCGATCCGCTGCGCGGCCAACGTCCAGCTGGTTGAACTCGAGAAATATGGCCTGCAGCCGATCCTGCGCTATGCCCCGCCCGGTATCCCACACCTCCAGCCGCAAATGACCACCGCGGCGCCTCGCCCCCAGCAAGATCCGGCCTTCGTCGGTGTAGCGGCAGGCGTTGCTGAGGAAGTTGCGCAGGATACGTGTCATCAGTCGCAGGTCAGTGCTGATGGCACAGTCCGGGATGCGCGCATGCAGCTTCAGGCCCGCCGCATCGGCCACTGAGCTGAACTCCGAGACCAGCGGCGCGAACAGCTCGTCCAGGCGGTACACGGCCACATCCGGCTTTACCGCCGCCTGGTCGAGCCGGGAAATGTCCAGCAGGTCGGTCAGCAGGTCTTCCGCGCCCTCCAGGGCCTGGTGGGTCCGCTCCACCAGCACATGCTCGGCCTCTGGCAATGGCCGCTCGCGCAAGGTCGAGATCAGCAAGCGGGCGGCGTTCAGCGGTTGCAGCAGGTCATGGCTGGCGGCGGCGAGGTATTTGTCCTTGCTGCGGTTGGCAGCTTCAGCAGCATCGCGCGCCTCCAGCAATTCATCGGTACGCGCAGCGACCCGTTGCTCCAGTTCGTCATTGAGCTGTTGCAGGCGTTGCTGGGCCAGCTTGCGTTCGGTGATGTCGGCAACGAACCCCTCCACCAGCCCTTCATGGCCGGGTTTTAGCAGCAGGTTCATGAGCACATCGAGATGGCTGCCGTCCTTGCGCCGCAAACGGGTTTCGTAGCCGTGCAGGCTGTGCTCACGGGCGAGCACCGCGGTAATGGCCTGTAACTCCTCGGCACCGCCGTCAAACAGGTTCGCGGCCAGGTCCGTCAGGGAAAACAGCACCGATTGCGGGTCGTCATAGCCGAGCATGCGCGCCAGCGCCGGGTTGGCGGCACGCATGCCGTCCTGAAGGCTGGCCTGGAAAATACCGTGCACGGCGTTTTCGAACAGCCATTTGTAACGGTTGCGTTCGGCTTCCAGTTCGTCCAGGCGGGCGGACAGCTCCGGGTAATGGCTTTTGCGCGCCGAGTGGTCACCCAGCCCCAGCAGCCCGGCCAACGCCCGCTGCTGCTCGTCAGAGGGCCTCGCCATAAACGACCTCGACATCACGCTGGCTCGACGCACGGGGGTTGGTGAGGATGCACGGGTCATCCATCGCATGTTGCGACAGGAACGGAATGTCCGCGGTGCGCACCCCGTGCAGGCCCAGGGTTTCATGGAAGCCGATGGCACGCTTCAGGGCAATCAGGTGCTCTACCAACCGACCGCAGATCTGCCGGTGATTGAGACCGCGGCAGTCGATACCAAACACTTCGGCGATCACTTTGAAACGCTCCGGCGCCGAGCTGTAGTTGAACGCCACCACGTGCTCCACCAGCACCGCGTTGCACAAGCCATGGGGCAAGTCGAGGAAGCCGCCCAGGCTGTGCGACATGGCGTGCACTGCGCCTAGGATCGCATTGGAGAACGCCAGCCCCGCCTGCATGCTGCCGAGCATGATCTTTTCACGCAGTGCAATATCGGTGGGGTTGGCGATCATCTCCACCAGGTTGCCATTGATCAGGCGCATGGCTTCCAGCGCATGGGGATCGGTCAGCGGCCCGTGGCCGGTAGACACGAAGGCCTCGATGGCATGCACCAACGCATCGATGCCGGTACAGGCCGACAGGAACGGGTCCATGCTCAGGGTGGTCTGCGGGTCGATCAGCGACACGTCCGGCACCACCGCCTTGCTGACGATGGAGAACTTCATGCGTTCCTGCTGGTTGGAAATGATCACGAACTGCGACACGTCCGCCGAGGTGCCGGCGGTGGTCGGAATCAGGATCAGCGGCGGGCTGGGCACGCGGATCATGTCCACGCCTTCGAATTCGAGGATGCTGCGCCCATGGGCAACCACGATACCGATGGCCTTGCCGCAATCCATCGGGCTGCCGCCACCGACGGCGACGATCACGTCACAGTGGTTCTGCCGATAGATTTCGGCGCCGAGCATCACCTCTTCGACCCGCGGGTTGGGTGACACCGCTGTGTACAGGCAGTAGTCGATACCCTGGGCCTGCAGGCTGGCCTCCACATCCGCCACCCAGCCGGCCGCGATCACGCCAGGGTCGCTGACCACCAGTACCTTGCGCGCACCGAAGGTTTTGGCGTAATTGGCCACATTGTGCCGGCAGCCGGCACCAAAGATGATTTCAGGCGATACGAACTTGCGAAGGGGGCTGAAACTCTGGCTCATTGGTAAGCCTGTTCTTATTGTTCTGGAAGATAACCGCCAGCGTAAAGCATCCCACCACGAAAGCAACCAGACCAAAGCGGGGCTACCGGTCATTCTATCCAGGATTTGGCGCGGGCCACCTCCAGAAACGCCAGTACGTCCTCTTCGAGCCCCGGTACATCGGGGAAGCGTTGTGCCAGGCGGTCGATGACCGTTGCCACGGTACTGTGGCCGTCCAGCAGCGCCAGGACCCAGCCGGCACTGGCATTGAGCTCGATGATGCCCCCGGCGTACAACAGCACGTGGCAAGCCTTCTGTGGCTCCCAGTCCAGGCGCAAGCCTCGCCCCAAGGCAAGGGCTTGCTGGCGATCAATCAGGTTCACAGGCACATGCTCCAGGAGGATCCGGCCACCGTGGCGATGGCCGGGCCGTCATCAACGGTTGGCGAAATACATCGTCACTTCGAAGCCAATGCGCAGGTCGGTATAGGCGGGTTTAGTCCACATAGGGCAAGTCCTCTTCTTGTGCCGGAGGATTCCGGTAGAAGCATTAATGCACGGGGGCGGACCGGACCGAATGCTACTTTGGAACGAGCTGGCGGGGTGCGTTGGTACGGGTAGGCCGTTACGTTTGCCGGCCTCTTCGCGGGCAAACCCGCGCCCACAGGTTCTGCACCGGTTCTGGAACCAGCGGTGAACCTGTGGGGGCGGGCGAGCCCGCGAAGGCCGCGACGCGGTTTAGAAGAAGCCCAGCGGATTGATGTCGTAGCTCACCAGCAAGTTCTTGGTCTGCTGATAATGGTCAAGCATCATCTTGTGGGTCTCACGGCCAACACCGGACTTCTTGTACCCCCCGAACGCCGCATGCGCCGGGTACAGGTGGTAGCAGTTGGTCCACACGCGCCCGGCCTTGATCCCGCGGCCCATGCGGTAGGCGCGGTTGATGTCGCGGGTCCACAGGCCGGCGCCCAGGCCGAATTCACTGTCGTTGGCGATCGCCAACGCTTCGGCTTCGTCCTTGAAGGTGGTCACGCCCACCACTGGCCCGAAGATTTCTTCCTGGAACACGCGCATCTTGTTGTTGCCCTTGAGCAGGGTTGGCTGAATGTAGTAACCGCTGGCCAGGTCACCCTGCAGCCGCTCGGCACCACCGCCGGTGAGCAGCTGCGCGCCCTCCTCCCGGGCAATTTCCAGGTACGAAAGGATCTTGTCGTACTGTTGCTCGGACGCCTGGGCACCCACCATGGTTTCGGTATCCAGCGGGTTGCCGCGGGTGATCTTGGCGATCTTCTTCATCACCTCGGCCATGAACGGTTCGTAGATCGACTCCTGGATCAGCGCCCGTGACGGGCAGGTGCACACCTCGCCCTGGTTGAAGAACGCCAGCACCAGGCCTTCGGCAGCCTTCTCGATAAACGCCGGCTCGGCCTGCATGATGTCTTCGAAGAAAATGTTCGGCGACTTGCCACCCAGTTCGACGGTGGACGGGATGATGTTCTCGGCCGCGCACTTCATGATGTGCGAGCCCACCGGGGTGGACCCGGTGAACGCGATCTTGGCAATGCGCTTGCTGGTGGCCAGCGCCTCGCCGGCCTCACGGCCAAAGCCCTGGACGATGTTCAGTACGCCTGCCGGCAACAGGTCGGCGATCAGTTCGGCAAAGACGGTAATCGACAGCGGCGTCTGCTCCGCGGGCTTGAGCACCACGCAGTTGCCAGCGGCCAAGGCCGGGGCGAGCTTCCAGGCGGCCATCAGCAGCGGGAAGTTCCACGGGATGATCTGCCCCACCACACCCAGCGGCTCGTGGATGTGATAAGCCACGGTACCTTCGTTGATTTCGCCTACGCCACCCTCCTGGGCGCGGATGCAACCGGCAAAATAGCGGAAGTGGTCCGCTGCCAGCGGCACGTCGGCATTCAAGGTTTCGCGTATGGCCTTGCCGTTGTCCCAGCTTTCGGTAACCGCCAGCACTTCCAGGTTCTGTTCGATGCGGTCGGCAATTTTCAGCAGTACCCGCGCACGGTCTTGCACCGAGGTCTTGCCCCAGGCTTCGGCGGCGGCATGCGCGGCGTCCAGGGCGCGCTCGACGTCCTGGGCCGTGGAGCGCGGGAATTCGGCAATCGGCTGGCCATTGACCGGCGAGCTGTTGGTGAAGTACTGGCCAGCCAACGGCTGCACGAACTCGCCACCGATGAAGTTGCCATAACGGGGTTTGAAGGATACGACGGCGCCTGGAGTTCCGGGTTGTGCGTAGATCATGCTGAGCCTCTGCGGGTCGGTGCCTGTCCCACGACAGGCGATGCACCGATGGTAAGAAGCCCCGCGTGCCGGGCGAATGCATCGTTGGCAGCGGGGCTCTCGTCATTTGGTAGTAGGCTCTGTACGAAAAGTCTTGAGACGCAGGTCAGGCAAGGCGAAAACAGCCGAGGAACGGCCGGGGTCGCGCCCGACTGTACTGGAGTACATGAGCATTCCGAGGCGGTTTTCAACGCAGCATGAACAAGTATCAAGGCTTTTCGTCAGAGCCTAGGGCCGCTTGCCACCGATCAGCGGCAACAAGCGGCAGTAGGCAGGCGTTATGGCTTGGCGCTTGCCGTTTGCTGCAACTGCTTGGGCAACTTGAAGGTCCAGAGCATGCCGCCCTGGTTGAAGTCCTTGACCCGTTTGGCCACTTCGCCGCCCCACAGCGGCACCGCGCCGCCCCAGCCGGAGACCACCGAAACGTATTGCTCGCCGTCCATTTCCCAGGTGACGGGCGAGCCAAGCACGCCTGAGCCGGTCTGGAATTCCCAGACCTTGTCGCCGGTCTTGGCGTTGAATGCCTGCAGGAAGCCCTCTGGCGTGCCCGTGAACACCAGGTTGCCCTTGGTGGTCAGCACACCGCCCCACAGCGGCGCGTAGTTCTTGTGGCGCCACACTTCCTTGCCGCTGATCGGGTCGATGGCGCGCAGCACGCCGATGTAGTCTTCATTGAGCGGCTTGATGGTGAAGCCGGCGCCGAGGAACGCCGCACCTTTCTTGTAGGCGATGCCTTCGTTCCAGATGTCCATGCCCCACTCGTTGGACGGCACGTAGAACAGCCCTGTGTCCTTGTTGTAGGCCATCGGCATCCAGTTCTTGGCGCCGAGGAAGGCCGGCGCGACGAACACCGAGCTGCCCTTGGCCTCGCTGCCGGGGGCACCCGGGCGGCTGGCGTCGTTGTAGATCGGCCGGCCGTCCTTGTCCAGGCCCGTGGCCCAGGTGATCTTGTCAACGAAGGGGAAGCCGCGGATGAACTTGCCGTTGGTGCGATCGAGCACGTAGAAGAAACCGTTGCGGTCGGCCGTGGCGGCAGCCTTGACCTCCTTGCCGCCGTCCTTGTAGTTGAACGAGATCAGCTCGTTGACGCCGTCGAAGTCCCAGCCGTCATGCGGCGTGCTCTGGAAGTGCCACTTGATGGTGCCGTCGTCAGGGTTCAGCGCCAGGCGTGAGGAGGAGTACAGGTTGTCACCGGGGCGCAGGTGCGAGTTCCACGGGGCCGGGTTACCGGTACCAAACAGGATCAGGTTGGTTTCCGGGTCGTAGTAACCACCCAGCCACGGCGCAGCGCCGCCGGTCTTCCACAGGTCGCCAGGCCAGGTCTTGCCCGCCTCACCGCCGGAAATACCGTTCTCGATCGCCTTGCCGTCCTTGTACACATAGCCCATGTGCCCTTCCACGGTGGGGCGCATCCACAGCAGCTCGCCGTTCTCCGGGTTGTACGCCTGGATCTTGCCCACCACGCCGAACTCGCCGCCGGCAACGCCAGTAATCAGCTTGCCATTGACGATCATCGGCGCGGCACTGATGGAGTAGCCTTCTTTGTGGTCGGCGACCTTCTTGCTCCAGACCACCTTGCCGGTGTCCTTGTTCAGGGCCACCAGCTTGGCGTCCAGCGTGCCGAAGAACACCAGGTTGCCGTACAGTGCGACGCCGCGGTTGATCACGTCGCAGCAAGGGCGGATGTCATCCGGCAGACGTGCATCGTATTGCCACAGTTTCTTGCCGGTGCGGGCATCCACGGCGAACACCCGCGAGTAGGAGCCGGTCAGGTACATCACCCCGTCCTTGATCAGCGGCTGGGCCTGCTGGCCGCGCTGCTTCTCCCCGCCGAAGGAAAACGCCCAGACCGGGCGCAGCTCCTTGACGTTATTGACGTTGAGCAGATCCAGCGGGCTGTAGCGCTGGCCCTGGACGCCCAGGCCATTGGTCACGATCTGCTGCGGGTTCTTCGGGTCCTGGAGGATTTCTTCATTGCTGACAGCGGCGTGCGCCGCGCCGGCAAGCAGCATGGCGCTGAGCACCAGGCTCACGGCGAACAAGGGGCGACGTGGGGATCGGGTCATGACGGCTACCTTTGGTTTTTTTGTTGTGCCCGGGAAAATTTCCCGGTGTGCCGGGAATTCTTGGTCCCGACCCGATTGCCAACAATTGCCCGCAGTGCGGAGTTTTCTAGTTCCTTGGTAGGGGCCTGAGCGATGGACGGGGGCAGCCATAGAGCGCGGCACGGACGGCGCGGGGGCTCACAGGCATCGAAATGTCATGGCAAGCGCTGCAACTGCTGGCGCTCGTAACGCGGGTACAGGTGGCTGACACTGCGGATCAGCTCATAACGCGTCAGGCTGATCCCGGCAAACCGTTCGGGAATGGGGCTGCGGATCATCTCAGCCATGTCGTCACCGCGCGCCGCGCCATCACGCATCAGGCCATCGAGCCAGCCCAGGTAGTCACGCATCTGCACGAACGGCTGCGCATCACTGGCCAAGGGGCCATGCCCGGGTACAAGCTGTTTCCAGGGCAGTGCCTGCAGGGTATCCAGGTCCTTGAGCCACACGTCCAGCCCCGGGCTGTTGGGCGTGGTCAGGGCGCGTTCGTAGAACACCAGATCGCCGGCAAACAGCACGCCGGTCTTTTCATCGAAAATCGCCAGGTCGGCCCCCGTATGCCCGCCCAGGCCCAGCAACCTCAGGCGGTGCCCACCCACCTCATGCACGCCCGGCTGCAGCAGCCGGGTCGGCAGCACCACCTCGGTACCGCGCATCCAGTCGCCGACCAGGCGATACATGTTCTCGGCCATGGCATCGCCTTGCTGGCGCAGCAGGTCGCGGGTGCCGGCCAGGGCACCGATCGGCACATCGGCAAAGGCTTGGTTGCCCAGCACATGGTCAGGATGATGATGGGTCAGCAGCACCTCCACTACCGGCTTGTCGGTGAGGGTGGCAATTGCCTTGCGCAATGCCTCGCCATAGCCCTTCGACGGCCCGCTGTCGATCACCACCACACCGCTGTCGGTGACGATGAACGCGGTGTTGACCACATTGCCGCCATTGGCCTTGGCGAAATTGTCGGTGCTGCCTTCCAGCAACCAGGTGCCCTCGGCGATCTGCCGGGGGGTAAGCCGGTACGTCAGATCAGCCTGGGCCGGCAGCCCCAGGCACAGCAGCAACAGCAGGATCCAACGCATGACGGTGCCTCGGTTCAGGGTGAAATCAGACAACGCGCTCAGGGCAGCGCCGCCTCGAACTGGTTGCCGCTGTTGTCCTGCAACAGCAGCCGTGTTGGCCCCGGGCCCTGAATGTCAAAGCCCAGGTTGGGGTTTTCGCTGACCGCCGGGTACAGCTCCAGGCTGGCCAGGCGCTGGCCATCTGCACCTTGCAACTCGGCATGGTTGAGAAAGAATTCAGGAATGCCGCTGACCAGGCCGTTATCCATCGGGTGGGCCACCTGCAGGCGCAGGCGGCTGCTGTCGCCACGCGGGTAGCGCCCGCCCAGCACCTCCCCGAGGTGCTCCTCCCAGCCGGGCTGGGTGCGCACCACGCTGGGTGCGGTACAACCGCCGCCGGCAGCATCGATCAGGGTCGAACCAACGTGCCACAGGCCATCGCGTGTCAGTACGGCGGCGCGCAACGGTGTGGCCTGTTCGATGCGGATGCGGATCGACAACCAGGGCAATACGCGCTCGCCGGGCTGAAAGTCGACGATGCGCGGCAGAGGGTTCAGTTCTGCCCAGGCGATAATCCGCACCACATCGCCCGTGAACGCCCGGGCGTCGATCTCCAGCGGTACCTGCCGTGCATCCTCGGCAAAGGGCGGCGCCAGAAGCTTGACCCGGTCATCGAAGACGAACGCGGCCTGGCCCAGCAACTGCTTGTGGTAGAAGTCCCACATCACAGAAGGCACCGGGTCTGTGTGGGTGCCTTGTGTCGCAGCCTGGGCGGCCCAGGGCATCCAGCAGGCCAGTAGGAAAGTTGCTTGCCAGTTCATGGCCACTCCTATTGATACATCTCCGGGACCTCGTAACGCAGGCCGTATGCGGCATACATCGCCTTGAGCCGGCCATCGCGAATCATCGCTTCCATGGCCTCCTCCACGGCATAGGCCAGCTGCCGGTTGCTTTCATGTACGGCCATGCCGATTTCCCAGGCCTGTTTGCCAAGGTTCGGGTAGGCGTTTTCTGCCAGGGCCAGTTGCGGGTCGGCGGCCTGGTGCAGCTGCCAGTCAACCTCGCCGCGCATCGCCATCACTGCGTCCACCTGGCCGGCCTGCATGGCAGCGAAAGCTTGCTGCACGCTGGGGTAATGGTGGGTCCTGGCGCTGAGCATGCCGTTGAACACCGATGTCAGGTAGAACGACGGCACGCTGTCCACCTCGACCCCGATAGGATGCTGCTGGAATACCGCGACACTGGCCACCGAGGCCAGGCGACGGCGATCGTAGGCCACCTGCCAACGCTCCTGCTGATAGGGGCCGAACATCACCACCTGGGCGTTTTCCAGCTCCCCCAGCTCGTTGCGCCGCTGCGCGTAGGCGCGATCGTAAGGCACCCGCATCATCAGGTCGGCCAATTGCTGATGACGCAGCGGGCTGCCACGCCAGATGTAGTCGCGCAGGTCATCGTCGAGCTTTTCTCCGGGTGGCGCCCAGATCAGTTGCAGGCGTACCCCCAAGGCCGTGGCCAGGGCCTGCGCCAGCTCCACATCGACACCACGCGGCTGGCCGTGGTCCTGGAAACTGTAGGGGGCGAAATCCTTGTACACTGCCACCTTGAGCTCGCCGGCGGCGATGATCGCGTCATAGTTGCGCACCTGCGCCTGGGCCGCCGCGCAACACAGCAGCAGGCCACTCAACAGCACCGCCCACAGACGCATGGCCGTCACTCCTCGACGTGCACGCTGTCGAGGTAGGTGCGCACCGCCCACAGGGCTTCCTGGCTGAGGTAGTCGGCCATCTTCGGCATGTACACGCGGCCGTCGCGAACCGCGCCGTGGCGTACCCGCTCGACGAACCATTCATCGCCGGCATCACCCGCATCGAGCATGCGCAAGTCAGGGGCGATACCACCCGACTTGGCCTCCAGGCCATGACAGGCAGCGCAGTTCTGGTTGTAGGCCGAGGCGCCGATTTCCACGGCCTTTTCGTGCTCGGGCGAGCTGCGGTACGGGTTGACCGCGGCCCAGCCGTCGCCGTCCAGGCTCACGCCAGTGTCCTTGATCGGGGTCAGGCCCTTGGTCTCCACTGCCTGGGGCACCACGTTGCCATGGGCCCAGGCTGTACCGGTCAGCACGGCTGCGGCCAGCAACCCAGCAGCAAGCAACACATTGCATTTTGTTGTCATTGTTATGCCCTCACCTTTGCACACAAAGCCTCAACCACAGAGGCCGTGCCGCCATCTTAGAAACAGCCCGCGGGCGGCCGAATGCTGCTTTGGTGGCCGGGCCTTAATCCCTTGGTAGTAGGGCTTGTGGCGAAGGGCCAATTGAGGTGCCGTGCGGGAACTATTCCCGGCAAGGGCGGGACTTTTTCCGTATCCCGCGATGGCCGCTGCGCCCCACCCTGTGCAGGCCAAAACCTCCACTGGGAACTGCAACCATGACAATAAGATCGCTACCCGCCCTTTCCCCGCTGGCCCTGAGCGTGCGCGTCCTGCTGATAGCCGGTAGCCTGGCCCTGGGCAATGTGGCAACAGCGGCCAGCACACCCGCTGCACCTGCCGGCAAGAACGTCACCTGGGAAGACATCGCCAATGACCACCTGACCACCCAGGACGTGCTGCAGTACGGCATGGGCACCAATGCCCAGCGCTGGAGCCCGCTGGCCCAGGTCAATGACAAGAACGTGTTCAAGCTGACCCCGGCCTGGTCCTACTCCTTCGGCGACGAGAAGCAGCGCGGCCAGGAATCCCAGGCCATCGTCAGCGATGGCGTGGTCTACGTCACCGGCTCGTACTCACGGGTATTCGCCCTCGATGCCAAGACCGGCAAACGCCTGTGGACCTACAACCACCGCCTGCCCGACAACATTCGTCCCTGCTGCGACGTGGTCAACCGCGGGGCGGCGATCTACGGCGACAAGATCTACTTTGGCACCCTCGATGCGCGTGTCATCGCCCTCGACAAGCGCACCGGCAAAGTGGTGTGGAACAAGAAGTTCGGCGACCACAGCGCCGGCTACACCATGACCGGTGCGCCAGTGCTGATCAAGGACAAGACCAGCGGCAAGGTGCTGCTGATCCACGGCAGCTCCGGCGATGAATTCGGCGTGGTCGGCCAGCTGTTCGCGCGCGACCCGGACACCGGTGAAGAAGTGTGGATGCGGCCCTTCGTCGAGGGCCACATGGGCCGCCTGAACGGCAAGGACAGCACCCCGACCGGTGACGTCAAGGCGCCGTCCTGGCCAGACGACCCAACCACCGAAACCGGCAAGGTCGAAGCCTGGAGCCACGGCGGCGGAGCCCCTTGGCAAAGCGCGAGCTTCGACCCCGAGACCAACACCATCATTGTCGGCGCTGGCAACCCCGGCCCTTGGAATACCTGGGCGCGCACGTCGAAAGACGGCAACCCGCATGACTTCGACAGCCTGTACACCTCCGGCCAGGTCGGCGTCGACCCGAGTACCGGCGAGGTCAAGTGGTTCTACCAGCACACCCCCAACGATGCCTGGGACTTCTCCGGCAACAACGAGCTGGTGCTGTTCGACTACAAGGACAAGAACGGCAACGTGGTCAAGGCCACCGCCCACGCCGACCGCAACGGCTTCTTCTATGTGGTCGACCGCAACAACGGCAAGCTGCAGAACGCCTTCCCCTTCGTCGACAACATCACCTGGGCCAGCCATATCGACCTGAAGACCGGCCGCCCGGTGGAAAACCCCGGCCAACGCCCGGCCAAGCCGCTGCCGGGTGAAACCAAGGGCAAGCCGGTGGAAGTCTCGCCACCGTTCCTGGGCGGCAAGAACTGGAACCCCATGGCCTACAGCCAGGACACCGGGCTGTTCTACATCCCCGGCAACCAGTGGAAAGAGGAATACTGGACCGAGGAAGTGAACTACAAGAAGGGCTCGGCTTATCTGGGCATGGGCTTCCGTATCAAGCGCATGTACGACGACCACGTCGGCACGTTGCGCGCCATGGACCCGACCACCGGCAAGCTGGTCTGGGAACACAAGGAGCACCTGCCGTTATGGGCCGGGGTGTTGGCGACCAAGGGCAACCTGGTGTTCACCGGTACCGGCGACGGCTTCTTCAAGGCCTTCGACGCCAAGACGGGCAAAGAGCTGTGGAAGTTCCAGACCGGCAGCGGCATCGTCTCGCCGCCCATCACCTGGGAACAGGACGGCGAGCAGTACATCGGCGTGACCGTGGGCTACGGCGGTGCAGTACCACTGTGGGGCGGCGACATGGCCGAGCTGACCAAACCGGTGGCTCAGGGTGGTTCGTTCTGGGTGTTCAAGATCCCGAGCTGGGACAACAAGACTGCACAGCGTTGACCTGCAGCGGGGAGCGGCCTGCGCCCCTCCCCGTTTCTGCCCTTCTCCTGCCCAGAGGCTTTTGCCATGAATTACCTGCCCTTTACCTTGCTGCTGGCGCTATACCCTGCCTTGGCAGTGAGCGCCGACGACGCCGGCAACGATACCCCCTTGACCATCAACGGCTGTGTGATTGCCGAAGCCAGCCAGTGCCCGGGGGCCAACCTGCGCGGCGCCAACCTGGCCAACCAGGACCTACGCAAGATGAACCTGGCCGGTGCCGACCTGCGCGATGCCGACCTGCGTCATGCCCAGCTGGACCTGGCAAATCTGGAAAAAGCCCGCCTGCAAGGTGCCAACCTGACCCGCGCCAGCCTGCAACAGAGCAATCTGCGCCTGGCTGACCTGAGCAACAGCAGGCTGGTGGCCATTCAAGGCTGGGGCTTGTTCGCCCAGGGTGCACAGTTTGAAAAGGCGGACCTGCGCGCAGCCTACCTGCAGTTCGCCAGGCTGTCCGGGGCAAAGCTGCAGCAGGCCAACTTGCAGGCGGCGGACCTGGAGATGGCCTGGTTGAGCAAGGCCGACCTGCAAGCGGCCAACCTGGGCGATGCCAACCTGCAGGAGGCCAAGTTTGGCCAGAGCAACCTGGCACACGCCGATTTGCGCGGGGCGCGGCAGCATTACGGGAATTTTCAGGAGGCCAACATGGAGGGGTGCAAGGGGTGCCCTGAAACCTGGGACAAATGAGCGGCCTGTAGGCGCGGGTTCACCCGCGAAAGGGCCGGGCCTGCTGGCCAATTTCCACCCGCCGTTCACTGTTGCTGCCGCTACCGTATTCGCGGGTAAACCCGCTCCTACGCCTGATTCGGGGGTGGACACATGTCGGGGGCTGGACACATTCCGTTGTGCGCGGAGGGCTGCGACGCAGCCCCAACAGGTGCAATGAAATACCTCACCCCGCCACCCGCACCACCCCCAGGTCAATCCCCAGATGCACCAGCTCGGCATGCGAGCTGACCTGCAACTTGCTCTTGAGCAAGGTCAGGTGGTTGGACACAGTCTTGGCACTGATACACAACTGCTCGGCAATCACCCGCGCCGGGGTACCCTTGGCCAGCATCGTGAATATCTCCAGTTCGCGCTGGGTCATGCGCTGCAACCGGGGGTCACTGGTGCTTTGCTGTGACAGGCAAGCCAGCTGGGTGGCCAGGGGCTGCTCGATGTAGGCATGCCCGGCCAACACCCGCTGTACCGCCTCGATCAGCACCTCGGGCGCCGAGTTCTTGGTCAGGTAACCCGAAGCCCCCGCATCCAGCGCCTGGCGCACCAGCGGCAGTTCATCGTGCATGCTGAAAAACAGCACCCGCAACTGCGGCAGGCGCTGGCGCAGGCGGCGGGTGGTTTCCAGGCCACTGATACCGGGCAGGCCAAAGTCCATGATCACCAGGTTGGGCACCTGCTCCTGTACCCTGGCCAGCGCCTCTTCACCACTGGCGGCCTCACGCACCTGCACCAATGGCAGCACCGCCCGCAGCAAGCTGGCGTAGCCCTGGCGGACCACGGCGTGGTCATCGACCAACACGATATTCATCGCACCTCCTCGGGAATGTTAAGGGCCAGCGCCCAGCCACCGCCCGGGCGGCTGAAAATGCGTAACTCCCCCCCAAGGCTGCGGGCGCGCTCGGCCATCGAGTGCAGGCCTACCCCTGGGCGCTGGGGCTGGCACCCGCCGCAGCCGTTGTCGCGAATGAACAGGCGCAAGCCCTTGGTACTGCGCTGCAGGCGCACCCGCACCTGGCTGGCACCGGCATGCCGGGCGACGTTGGTCAACGCCTCCTGCAGCAAGCGGTACAAATGCGTTCTGCTCGCCCCAGGCAGCGCCGGCAAGTGCTCGCCAACCCGCAGCCGGCATTCGATGCCCTGGCTGGCCTGCCACTGGCTCACCAACAGCCCGAAGGCCTCGGCCAACGGCATGTAGTGCAGCGCCACCGGATACAAGTTGTGCACCAGCGCGCGAAAACCCTGCTGCAGGCGCTCACAATTGAATTCAAGGGCCTGCGCCGTCTGCGTCACCACTTCAGGCTGTTCGGCCACCATACGCAGCAGGCATAGCTGGGCACGTATGCCTGCCAGGTATTGCCCCAGATCATCGTGCAGGGTCTGCGCCAACTGGGTACGTTCCTGCTCCTGCACCGCCAGCAGGGCCTGGGTCAGGTGGGCATTGTCGGCCTGAGCCTGCTCCAGGGTTGCGGCCATGCGGTTGAAGTGTTTGGCCAGCTGGCGCGCTTCCGGCAGGCCGGCTTCGCGCAGGCGTGCCGTCAATTGCCCGCCTGAGACCTGGTGCAAGGCGCCCAGCAGCTCATCCAGCAGGCCCATGGCCCGCCGTACCGCCCAGCGGATGGTCAACAAGCTCAGCAACAACGCCAGGCCACAAACGACAAGCAGTTGTTGCAGGGAGTCCCAGACTTCATCGATTTCATCCCGCGCATCCACGGCAATCAACACGCGACGGCCATCACTCAAGTCCAGCAGCCGGCTGCTGTGGTAGCGCTCGCCGAACAACTGGCGGCCGAGCCAGGCATCCATACCGGCCTCTTGCGGCAGCCTTGGCACCTCACCTGCTGCCAGCCAATGCACCCGCACATGGCGCAGGCTCTTGGTCAAGCCGGGCTGCAGGTTTGCCGGGTCGCGTTCGGCGGTGTCGCCCAGGTATGCCACCACGGCTTCGGCTGACTGCAACTCACGCTCGACGTCGGCCACCGCCTGGTGCAACAGCACCCCGGCACAAGCCAGCGTCACCAAGGCGAAGCATAACGTGACCCAGAGGTTGACTCGCCACAGGGCCGACAAGTTGACAAGGCGCACAAGCGGTTCTCCTCAGGCCGTTGTGGACCATCGTAAAACTGCGGCCTGCGCACTGAATTACTACCTTGGTACCGGCCGAGCGCTACTTTCTGCATATTCCCCCCTCCTGGCAGGCTTCCTATGCTGGCGCCATCTGCCGTGGAGTGTGTTATGCGCCAGCCTGCCCACCTTGCCTTGACCTGCCTGCTGGCCTTGGCCGCAACGCTGGCTACGCCCCAGGCGCCCGCCGCTCAGGGCCAGGCCGCAGCCCCGCTGCACATACGCATCGGCTACCTGGGCTATCGCCCCGCCGCTGGCCCGCTGCTGTCCAATGTCATTCCCGAACCCGGCGATGCCGGGCTCCAAGGTGCCGAACTGGCCATTGTCGACAGCAACAGCACCGGGCGCTTCCTGAAGCAGCAATTTCAGCTGACCAGCGCCAAAGTCGACAGCCCCGAGGCCCTGCTGCAAGCCGCCAGGGCCCAGCATGAACAAGGCCTGCGCCTGTTCGTGGTGAATGCCCCGGCCGCCAGCCTGCGCGCGCTGTCTGCCGCCCTGCCCGACAGCCTGCTGTTCAACGCCGGCAGCCCCGACGACAGCCTGCGCAGCAGCCAGTGCCTGGGCAATGTCCTGCACAGCCTGCCGAGCCGGGCCATGCTGGCCGATGCCTTGGCGCAGTTTCTGGTGCTGCGCAAATGGCAACGGGCATTGCTGGTGGTCGGCCAGACCCCGGACGACCAGGCTTACGCCGCTGCCCTGCGGCGGTCGGTGAAGCGCTTTGGCGTGCAACTGGTCGCGGAAAAAACCTGGACCTTCGATAACGACCAGCGCCGCAGCGCCCAGGCCGACATGCCGCTGTTCACCCAGACTGCCGAGTACGATGTGGTACTGGTGGCCGACGAACGCGGTGACTTCGGCGAGTACCTGCCCTACCAGACGTGGTATCCACGCCCGGTGGCCGGTACCCAGGGCCTGACCCCCACGGGCTGGCACAAGACGGTGGAAACCTTCGGGGCGGCGCAGTTGCAAAAACGCTTCGAGGCCCAGGCCGGGCGCTGGATGAATGACCGTGACTTCGCCGCCTGGATGGCTGTGCGCAGTGTCGCCAGTGCGGCCAGCAAGCTGCGCCTGGCCGAACCGCGCGCGCTGCAGCAACTGCTGCTCAGCGAGCAGTTGCCGCTGGACGGTTTCAAGGGGCGCAAGCTCAGTTACCGCCCGTGGAACGGCGAACTGCGCCAGCCGATCCCGTTGGTTCAGCCCCGCGCCCTGGTCAGCACCTCGCCGCAGGAGGGCTTCCTGCATCCCTTCAACGAAATGGACAGCCTGGGCTATGACAAGCCCGAAGTGACGTGTAGCTACCCCTGACCCGACAACCACAACAATAAGGAATCCGCCATGCGCCGCCCCCTCTTCCACCGGGCCCTGATTTACCCCAGCCTGCTGTCGGGCGCCCTGGCGCTGGCCAGCAGTCACGCCATGGCTGCCACCGCCTGGGTCTCCAACGAGAAGGACAACAGCCTCAGCCTGATCGACATGCAAACGCTGGAAGTCACCGAAACCCTGCCGGTGGGCCAGCGCCCGCGTGGCTTGCTGCTGTCACACGACAGCAAGCTGCTGTACATCTGCGCCAGCGATTCGGACCGGGTGCAGGTGATGGACGTGGCCACACGCAAGATCATCAAGGAGCTGCCTTCCGGCAAGGACCCCGAGCAGTTCGCCCTGCACCCCAACGACCGCTGGCTGTATGTGTCCAACGAGGACGATGCGCTGGTGACAGTGATCGACACCGTCACCGACAAGGTGCTCGGGCAGATCGAAGTCGGCATCGAACCCGAAGGCATGGCGGTCAGCCCTGACGGCAAGTGGGCGGTCAACACCAGTGAAACCACCAACATGCTGCACTGGATCGACACCAGCACCCAGACCCTGGCCGACAGCACGCTGGTCGACCAGCGCCCGCGCTTCGTCGAGTTCAGCAAAGACGGTTCGCGCCTGTGGGCCTCGGCAGAAATCGGCGGCACGGTGACCATACTTGACGTGGCCACGCGCCAGGTGCTGAAAACCCTGAATTTCCAGATCAAGGGCGTGCACCCGGACAAAGTCCAGCCAGTGGGCATCAAGCTCAGCGCCGATGGCAAGTACGCCTTCGTCGCCTTGGGCCCGGCCAACCACGTGGCGGTGATCGATGCCAAGACCTTTGATGTGCTCGACTACCTGCTGGTCGGGCGGCGGGTCTGGCAGCTGGCATTCACCCCGGACCAGCGCCAGTTGCTGGCCACCAACGGTGTCAGCGGTGACGTTTCGGTCATCGATGTGAAGCAGCTCAAAGTGCTCAAGTCGGTGAAAGTCGGGCGCTACCCCTGGGGCGTGGTGGTGACACCATGAATGCCCTCGACGTCAGTGACGTGAGCTTTGCCTATGGCCAGCGCGAGGCACTCAGGCAGGTCGGTTTCAGCCTGGCACCTGGGCGCTTCGCCGCATTGCTGGGCCCCAATGGTGCCGGCAAGTCGACCTTGATCGCCCTGCTCACGCGCCTGTACGACCTGCAGCATGGCGACATCCGCGTGTGCGGCTGCTCATTACGCAACGCTGCACGCCCGGCCTTGCGCCAGCTGGGCGTAGTGTTTCAGCAAAGCACCCTGGACCTGGACCTGAGCGTTGAGCAGAACCTGCGCTACCACGCCGCCTTGCATGGCCTGTCGCGGCGTCAGAGCCACCTGCGGGTCGAAGCCGAACTGGCCCGCCAAGGCCTTGGCGAACGCCGGCGCGATCGTGTGCGTGAGCTGAACATCGGCCATCGGCGGCGGGTGGAAATTGCTCGGGCGCTGCTGCATGAACCGCGCCTGCTGCTGCTGGACGAAGCCAGCGTCGGCCTCGACCCGGCCAGCCGCCTGGCGCTTAACCAGCACCTGCGCCGGTTGTGCCGCGAGCAGCAGCTCAGTGTGCTGTGGGCCACTCACCTGCTGGACGAAGTGCAGCCCAGCGATGATTTGTTGATTCTGCATCAGGGGCGCCTGGTGGCCAGTGGCACCGCCGATGCGCTGAGCCTTGAGCACGGCGGTGACCTCGATCACGCCTTTGCCCGCTTGACCAACGCCCCCTCAGGAGCCAACGCCCGATGAACGCTTACTGGCAATGTTTCAACGGCATCATGCTGCGCGAATGGCTGCGCTTCGTGCTGCAGCGTACACGCCTGCTCAGCGCGCTGGTGCGCCCGCTGCTGTGGTTGCTGGTGTTCGCTGCCGGCTTTCGCGCAGCGCTGGGCATTGCCATCATCGAGCCCTACGACACCTACATCCCCTACGAGGTGTACATCATCCCCGGCCTGGCCTGCATGATTCTGCTGTTCAACGGCATGCAGGGCTCGCTGTCGATGGTCTACGACCGCGAGATGGGCAGCATGCGCGTGTTGCTGACCAGCCCGCTGCCACGCCCGTTCCTGCTGGGCAGCAAACTGCTGGCAACTTCATTGATTTCACTGCTGCAAGTCTATGCCTTCCTCACCATCGCCTGGTTATACGGGGTACAGCCACCGGCTGCAGGCCTGCTGATGGCGCTGCCAGCGTTGCTGCTGGTGGCCTTCATGCTCAGTGCCTTGGGGCTATTGCTGTCGAACGCCATCCGCCAGCTGGAGAACTTCGCCGGGGTGATGAACTTCGTGATCTTCCCGCTGTTCTTCCTGTCGTCGGCGCTGTACCCGTTGTGGAAAATGCGCGAGGCCAGCCAGTGGTTGTACTGGCTGTGTGCTGTGAACCCGTTCACCCATGCCGTAGAGCTGGTGCGGTTTGCACTTTATGAGCGGTTGAACCTGCTGGCGCTGGCGGTGTGCCTGGGCTTGACCGGGCTGTTCACCCTGCTGGCGATCCTCACCTTCAACCCCCAGCATGCAGCGCTGCGCAAGCCGCGCTGAAACCTGGCGTGCAACGCGTGTGGGAGCAGCCTTGTGTCGCGATTGGGCCGCAAAGCGGCCCCTAGATTTCAGCTGCACCGCACACATTGCCGGGGCTGCTGCGCAGCCCTTTCGCGACACAAGGCCGCTCCCACACCTTGGGCGTCTCCCTGCCTTCAGGCGCCCGGCCATCTACTACTTTAGTACTGCATTTACTGTCTATCGTCGCATTCACAAAGCACCGCCACTGGCATGTAATGAGTCCATAACAAAAAGGAAAAACCTCCATGCCACGTGCCCTGCCCCGGCTGCCACGCCCTTTGCTGGCGGTACTTTCGCTGAGCCTGACGCTAGGCATTGCCCAGGCTGACACGGCGCCGCTGTTCTCCGCCGACGGCTATCGCAGCACGCACTATCGCAGCCCGACCCCGCAACAGGTCGAAGGCGGCCAGGTCGTCGACACCGCCACTTTGCAAAGCCTGCTGGGCCAGACGCCCAGGCCGGTGCTGATCGACGTCTATCGCCGCCAATGGCTGCAAGGTCGTTTCATCGAAGACGAACCACACAGCAACCTCCCCGGCAGCCTGTGGCTGGCCAACACTGGCGATGGCGAACTGAGCCCGGCATGGCAGGACTACTTCGTGCGTAACCTGCAAAAAGCCACGGCCGGGCACCCGGACCAACCACTGGTCTTTTACTGCCGCTCCGATTGCTGGTTAAGCTGGAACGCGGTAAAACGCGCGAAAGCCTTGGGCTATAACAACCTGTATTGGTACCGCGACGGCCTGGATGCATGGCAGCAAGCCAACCTGCCATTGCAGCCGGCACAACCGGTGCCGTTCCCCTGAAATGCCTGTGTATGCGTGCCCCGCTCCATCCAATAAAAACAAGGTGAAAAGGCCATGTACAAAATTCTGATTGCCGACGATCACCCCCTGTTTCGCGAAGCCATCCACAATGTCATCAGCGATGGTTTCCAGGGCAGCGAGGTCATGGAGACCGCCGACCTTGAAAGCGCCCTGGCCCTGACCCAGGCGCATGACGACCTCGACCTGATCCTGCTCGACCTGAACATGCCCGGCATGCACGGCCTCAATGGCCTGATCACCCTGCGCAACGAGGCGCCGACCACGCCGGTGGTCATCGTTTCGGCCGAGCAGGAAAAGCAGATCGTGCTGCAGGCCATTACCTACGGTGCCGTGGGCTTCATCACCAAGTCGTCGCCACGCTCACAGATGATCGAAGCGATCGAGCAGATCCTCAATGGCAATGTCTACCTGCCGCCAGACATCATCCGCGCGCAAAAAAGCAGTACCAGCCGGCGCCATAACGATGCCCCGAGCTTCCCGCCGGAAATGCTCCAGGCCCTGACCCGCAAGCAACTGCTGGTGCTCGAGCGCATGACCAAAGGCGAATCGAACAAGCAGATCGCCTACACGCTGGACATCGCCGAAACCACAGTCAAGGCCCACGTTTCGGCGATCTTGCGCAAACTCAATGTGCACAACCGGGTACAAGCCATCCTCAGTGCTGGCGATATCGATTTTGCTGATTATCTGCGCCGTTGACCTGTTCCGGCCGCTTCGCGGGTAAACCCGCGAAGCGGCCAACCGCTATGCCACGCCACTGGCCAGCAGATGGCTCATCGCCGTCTTGAGTTTCATCGGCCTTACGGGCTTGTGCATCAGCGTGTGACCCAGCTCGCGGATCTGCTGTTTGAGATCGTTGCTGTAGTTGGCCGTGATCATCAGCGCCGGTAGCGGCTGGGCGCGGCGGGCATTGATCCGCGCTACGGCGTCGACACCATTGCAGTCATTGTCCAGGTGGTAGTCGGCAATCAGCAGGTCGGCCTCGGCGTGGTAGTTGTCCACCTGGCGCGCCAGGTCTTCCTCCGACAGCGCAGTGACCACCCGGCAGCCCCAACCTTCCAGCAAGGTGCGCATGCCCGCGCAAATCGCCGCATCGTTATCCAGTACCCACACCCGCGCCCCGCGCAGGCGTTCGAGCATTGGCTCGCAGATCGCCTGGCTCGGCTGGGCCTTGGGTGCAGTGGCGCTCAGCGGCACCTCGACAGCGAACACCGAGCCTTTGCCCAGCCATGACCGCACGCGGATCCGGTGGCCGAGGATGCCGGCGATCTTCTCCACGATTGCCAGGCCCAGGCCCAGCCCACGGTCCTGGTCCGGGCGCTGCACATCACCCCGTTTGAACTCCAGGAACATGTCTTCCAGGTGTTCTTCGGCAATGCCGATGCCGCTGTCCCACACTTCAATCCGCACGCCACCGCGCTGGCGCCGACACCCCAGCACCACGCGCCCGCTGCGGGTGTAGCGGATAGCATTGCTGAGCAGGTTGCGCAGGATGCGCGCCAGCAGCTGGATGTCACTGCGCACGACGGCAGAACACCCCACAAAATGCAGCTCTAACCCTTCGCTACGCGCCACCTGGGCGTATTCGGCAGCCAGGTTGTCCATCAGTTCGTGGAGGGCAAACGGGGCGACATCGGCCTTGATCACCCCGGCATCGAGCTTGGAAATATCCACCAGGGTACCCAACAGGTTTTCCACATCCTCCAGTGAATTGCTGACATTTCGCACCAGGTGGGCAGCGTTTTGCGGTTCGTCGCGCTCAAGCAATGCACTGGTGAACAGCCGCGCCGCGTTCAGCGGTTGCAGCAAGTCATGGCTGACCGCAGCCAGGAACTTGGTTTTCGACAGGTTGGCCTGCTCGGCCTCGCGCTTGGCCTCGCGCAGACGCGACTCGGCCTGGCTGCGCTCTTCGATTTCGCGCAGCAACTGGTCGTTGAGGCTGGTCAGTTCGGCAGTGCGCTCGCGCACCCGTTGCTCCAGGTGTTGATACGCCTGGTGCAACGCCTGTGCGGTGTTGCGGCGCTCGGTGATGTCGCGGATCAGCACGAAGATACCCACCACTTCGCCACTGGCCAGGCGGTTCGGCACGTAGGAGCGCAGCATGTAGCGTTCCTGGCCGTTGATATTGGTCTCGGCGAACTCGAACGTTACGCTCTCCCCCGCCAGCGCCCGCGCCACGTAGCCTTCCAGGCGCTGGTAATGCTGCTCGCTGTGGGCCTCGCGCAGGCTCTGGCCCAGCATCACGCCATGCGGCCAGCAATACCACTCCTCGTAAACCTTGTTGGTGAATTCGTAGACCAGATCGGCGTTCAGGTAGGCGATCAGCGCCGGGACGTTGTCGGTAATCAGGCGAATCTGGTGCTGATGGGCCGTCTCAGCCCGCTGCCGGGCCTCGCTGAGCAGGCGGTTGACGGCCTTGAGCTCGGCCATGGCCTGGTTCAACGCATCGGTGCGTTCGCGCACCTGCTCGGCCAGCACCACTGAATGCTGGAACGCGGCGTATGGGTCGTTGCCCCGGGTCACGCCCGATTCGATGCGCTCGATCAGTGCGTCATTGATGCGCTGCAGCTTGTGGTTCTGGTGCTGCAGCCGGGTCAGCTCGGCCTGCAGTTCAGCGACCGACAGGAGGCCGGTTGCGGGCAATGGCGACCCCGGTGAAGGTCTGGTTGATGTGCATGCCATTGAACTGTTCTCCGTAGGTGTTGAAGCCGATCACCCGTTGCTCGCGCAGGAACGCGCCGACCGGCTCCAGGCCGTGGTGGGCCTCCAGTTCCAGCCGCCGCAGGAAACAATCACAACCGATGGTCAGCAGCAACGGTCCGAGACGCTGGTGCAGGCCATCGAACAGCTGGTGCAGGTTCGGCAACAGCGGGCCCGGGGTCATGGCCGTGAGCACGATGCCGTTCTCCACCGCGCAGTAGAAGCTCAAGCTGAGGTCAGGGTGCATTTGCTGGATCGCCCGCACGTAGTACTGATCATGAATGCGCACGGCCAGCGGGTGGGCGGCGAACACCCGGTGATCGAGCGCAGCCACGGGCACACCGATGTGGCGGGCATATTCCTCGGCCGCCGGCTCGGCATTCAGTTCGAAAACCCGGCGCTGGGCGCTGTCGGCACCGGTGACCACCAGCTTTTCCTGGCGCGGCAGGATGTGATGCGTGGTGAACACTTCGAAGTCGAGCCAGGTGTTGACCAGCACCACCACGGCTGCACCGTTGTGGAATGTACCGCCGTAATACACATGGGTGCGGTTCAGGTAGTTGTCGTCACCGGCCGAGCCGCCGAAGTGCGGGATATCCCCCAGTGCTGCGCTGAGTGCGGCAAGCACCATCTCCTCGCGGCTGGACAAGCCATCGAGCAGCGTGAGTGCAAAGCTGTGGCCCTTGATTGGCGCCAGGGTATTGCTGCGGCAGGTGCCGACCAGCCGCTCGACCATCTGCTGCGCGTCGATCAGGCTGAAGCGCTCCATCTCATCGATCAACGCGGTGGCGATCGAAAAGTGCCGGTGATCGAAGCCCACCGCCGTCACGCAATTGCGGCCGTAGCCCAGCGGGGTGATTTCACCGGCGCTGGTGCAGCCGACCAGGCGTATGCCGCCAAAGTCTTGTTCCAACGCTTCGCCCAAAGCCTGCAAGTCGTATTCGGCGGAGCAGAAGAACAGCACGAACCCCAGGTGCGGGTGCAGCAACTGCCGCGCCAGGTCCTGAGCGGCCAGCCGTGCGTCGGTAGCCTGCGACATGGCACTGACCACACCGTCGTTATGAGCCTGCTGCATCGTGGTCTCCGGCACGGGGTGGCTGAATGATCAGTTTAAGGAGGTGGTGGTGGGTGACGAATGCTACTTGGGTAGCGGGTGGGCGGTTCCATGGGCGTAAAAGACCGTGTCATTCGGGGCCGCCTTGCGGCCCCGGCCGCTTACCAGGTCAACACCGCGCCCACCGCAAAGGTATCGGTGTCTTCGTTCTGCGCACTGGTGTCATGCCCGTCGATGGAAAACTGGTTGTACTCGGCCACCAGTTTCAGGTTGTCGTTAATGTCATGGAACAGCGCTACACCCCGGGTCTCGTAGTCCGCGCCGCTGCCAACCGCACCGTTGCCATCGTCCTTAGTCTTGCCATAGGACAGCGCCACGCGGTTCTTGCCGAACTTGTACGAGCCCTGCAGCAGGTAGCCATCACTGTCGACATTGCGCAAAACCGGTTCGCCGGCATTGTTGGTGAAGAACGGGTTGATGCCTTTGGCCTGGAACCCCGAGCCGGTCAGCGACCAGCCGCCCATCTTTGCCTGCACCCCGTAACCCACCCCCTTGGAAGTGATCGTTTCTACCGTGGAGTCAGTATTGTCCGAGGTCTGGTAACTGCCGTTGACCCAGCTGTAGATCTGCGCCCCACCCAGGTCGAACTGGTAGGTGATCTCGCTCTCGGTGCGTGGGTTTTCCTGGTAGGCCTTTCCGGTCGGGCTGCTGTCGTTGGTGTCCACCGGGTCCATGATGCCCACCGCCACCCGCAGGCCCTCCATCACGGGCGTACGGTAGGTGATCTGTGAGGTAGGGAACGGGTATGGGTAGCCGCTGCCAATGTTGCCGAACGACACCCCGCCGCCGTCCACCAGCCCCAGGGTGTCGCTGACCTGGCCATAGCCGGCCAGCAGTTCGTCGAGCAGGATGTTGGAGCGGGCGAACAGCCCGAAGTCCTTGCCGATCAGCACCTCGCCCCACTCGGGGTTGGCCACCGTGCCGTAAAACTGGCGCACGTCGATGGCGGTGTCGGTGCCGTTGGTTTCACTGTCGTTGATGGTTACCCAGAACGAGGCACGCGCGCCGAGCTTCAGGTCATCCACCTGCTTGCCCATGTTGAAGCCAAGGTAGTTGGGCAAGAAGCCCATCTTCACCCGCGACTGGCGGCGGTCAAACTGCTCGCCCTCACGGTCGACCTCGCTATTGACGTAGAAGGCATTGATATAACCATCGGTAGAGAACGTCGTCTGGTCCTTGTCGTACAGCATGATCTCGGCTTCGGCGACGCTGCTCAGGCCAAGCGCAGAAAAGCTGGCGATGGCGGCTGCGAGAAAACGAGGCGGCAGGTGCTTATTGTTGTTGTGCATGGCGCGCTCCAAACGGGGACGGGATGTCGGAGGCGATTATCAGAAGTGGGCAAATTGCCAGAAACGCTGCTTTGGCGTGGGGTGGCGAGTGCTTTGGGGCGGGAGGGTGTGGCCCGGTGATTTGGTCCCGGTACCTGCTTGGGTCTGGGTTCGAGACTTAGGACTTAGACATGAGTGGTAGGCAGGTATCAGTACCGCTGCATGAGCGGGTTAGTACGGTCAATTGCAGGCATGGCTGTGTTGAAGATGCGCGGGGGATGGCACCGGCATTGCCGGTGTTCGCGGCTAAAGCCGCTCCTACAGATGCCGTGCAAGACCCGAAGGTTGCGAGCGTCCTGTGGGAGCGGGTTTACCCGCGAAGGATGCTACGCGGTCGCTGGCATTGCGTCCGTTCAGGAAGCCAGTGCCTGCGAACGCTGGCAAGCGGGCATTTCATAACGGTGCGGTTGCTGCCAGGCCAGCCGTGCCTGCACATCCACCACCGCGTCCTTCACCTTCTGCGCCCAGTGCTCATCCTTCGGGCACACCACCACCACGCGGAAACCGTGGTCGACACCTTCCAGGCGCACACCTTCGGAATCATCTACGTGCAAATCGATATCAAAAGCCGAAGGCAGCTTGGAGGGTGAGTTTTCCAGCCCGTTCTGGGCCAGGATGTGCTGGTGCCGATCGCTGTTGACCACGCCATCGACATGAATGCCGTAAAGCATCAGCCAGCGGCGGATGTAAGCGGGGGTACGCCCCGAGGAGGTGTAGATCCAGATGCTGCAGCCCTGGCGGCGCAGGTCGCGGATCAGTTCGCGGGTGCCGCTGCGCAGGGGCTCACCCAGCCAGCGATGGACGAAACCCGGCAGCTTGCTGTCCTCGGCGGCGGCGTGTTCGGGCAGGCAGGCCAGCGTGTCGTCGATATCGAACGAAATGCGTACCTGGCCACGCTTGAGCTTGCGTTCGATGGCTTGCCGCCCTCGTGCAAACAGGGATGAACCTTGCATCAGCGGCTCCCCTCACAGGCAGGCACGGGCGTGCCGTTCAGGAAGAACTTGCCGGGCTCAGGCGCCTTCGCTTCCAGGAACGCGGCGTACTTTTTCTTGATCTTGGGGAGTTCGTACAAAGCCTTGACACCGTGTTTGGCGGAGTTGCGTATGACCGAGGACGGGTTGAAGTAACCCTCGGCGTTGTCCAGCGACAGCACGAATGGCGGCAGCCCGGCACGCATCAACAAATAGCTGACAATAAGCGAACCCGTGCGGTTGTTGCCTTCGATGAACAGCTGCGGCTTGCTGAGGATCCGTACATACACACCCGCTGCCCGCTTCCAGATGGAATCGCTGCGGTACGCGCAGTACCAGTTGTACAAATCCTTGATGCCACCTTCCACGTTGTTGAAAAAGTGCGCTTCGGTTGCCGCAAGGTGCGGGGCGAATTCCAGGCGACGGGCCGGATCGCTGCCGCATAGCACGGTGGCATTGATTTCCAGCATCAGGTTCAGCTGTTGAAGGTCGAACAGGTCGATACCGCGAGCGACATAGTCGTCAATCAGCGCATAGCCTTCAACCACATTCAGCAGCACCTCGTCGGTAAACGGGTCCCGCGGTTCGGTGAAATGCTGGCTGAGTTCGGCAAAACGGCCCTGCACCTCGCGCAGTGCGCGCTCTACCGCTGACAGATCAAGACGACGCGTCGCTCGCATTGGTAATCCCGGGTAACACTTTAACGGAAGGTAACGCGGCCGGGTGTTGCAACCTTCCTGGCTGCAACACCCGCCCACCTTGAGCTTGCATGGTTTAGCTGAACTTGCCGCTGATGTAGTCGCTGGTCAGCTGCTCGCGCGGGTTCTGGAAAATCTGCGCGGTCGGGCCCATCTCGACCAGGTAGCCGGTGCGGGTGCCCTGGGAAATATCCACCGAGAAGAACGCGGTGGTGTCGGCCACACGAATCGCCTGCTGCATGTTATGGGTCACCAGGGCGATGGTGTAGTCCTTTTTCAGCTCGACCATCAGCTCCTCCACGCGGCGGGTGGCAATCGGGTCGAGTGCCGAGCAGGGCTCGTCCAGCAACAGCACTTCCGGCTCGGTGGCGATGGCACGGGCGATGCACAGGCGCTGCTGCTGGCCACCGGACAGTGACAGCCCGCTGACCTTGAGCTTGTCCTTCACTTCGTCCCACAGCGCGGCGCCTTGCAAGGCGTGCTTCACGCGATCGCCCAAGTCGCCTTTGTAGCGGTTCAGGCGCAGGCCGAAGGCCACATTGTCGAAGATGCTCATCGAGAACGGGTTGGGCTGCTGGAACACCATGCCGATATAGCGGCGCACTACAACAGGGTCGACGCCCTTGCCGTAGACATCCTGCCCAAGAAAGTGCACATGGCCTTCGAAACGGAAGCCCTTCACCAGGTCGTTCATACGGTTCAAGCTACGCAGCACGGTACTTTTGCCGCAGCCCGAAGGGCCGATGAAACCGGTGATCTCGTTTTTCCTGATCGGCACATGGCTGTCACGCACGGCCATGAAGTTACCGTAGAAAATCTTGTCGAGCTTGCAGTCCATGACGATGGGGGCTTCGCTGACCATGGGAGCGGCTCTTTGCGCAGTGGATACGTTCAAGTTGGATGCTCCCTTTCTCAATACTTGGGCTTGCCGAAGACTCGGCTCAAAATGTTGATGACCAGCACGATCATTACCAGTACCAGCGAGGCCGCCCAGGCGAGCTCCAGCTGGTTGTCGAACGGCATGCCGGAGAAGTTGTAGATCAGTACCGCAAGCGAGGCTGTGGGGTTCATCACCGCCAGGTCGCCGTCGTGGTAGATCCAGTAGTTGCTGAACAACGCGGTGAACAGCAGGGGCGCGGTTTCGCCAGCGGCGCGGGCCACGGCCAGCATCACCCCGGTAAGGATGGCCGGCAGGCCGGTGGGCAGGACGATCTTCCAGATCACCTGGGCACGGGTGCAGCCCATGCCGTAGGCAGCATCCTTCATGATCTTGGGCACCATCTTCATCGACTCTTCAGCGGTGAGCACCACGATCGGCAGCATCAATACCGCCAGCGCCACGCCGCCTGCCGGTGCCGAGTAGGTACCGGTGGTCATCACCACCAGGGCGTAGGCAAACACCCCGGCCAGGATCGAGGGCAGGCCAGTGAGCATCTTGGCGGCAAAGCGTGCGGCATTGGCCAGCTTGCTGTCCGGGCCGAGCTCGGCGAGGAACACCGCTGCCAGGATACCGACCGGCACAGCGATGGCGGCGGCAATGCCGACCATGACGAAGGTACCGGCCATGGCGTTACCGAAACCACCGCCCATCTCGAAGCCGGTCGGCGGCAGCTCGGTGAACACTTCCAGGTTAAGGCGTGCCCCGCCGCGAGTGATCAGCATGTACAGCACGGAAATCAGCGGCACGCTGGCCACCAGTGCCGCGAACCATGCCAGGGTGGTCAATACCAGGCTGCGCAGGGCGCGGCCTTCCAGCTTGCGCTGCAGGCTGGGCAGCGCGGCAACAGGGGTCGTCAGGTCAGTCATTGTTTGTTACCCCGCTGGGCGTAGAGCATGATCATCGAGCCGAGGACGTTCACCAGCAGGGTGATGAACATCAGTACCAGTGCCGCGTACATCAGCACTTCGACCTCGTTCGGGCCGGCTTCCGGGAAGTTCAGCGCCAGCAGCGCCGCCAGGGTGTTGGCCGGTGCGAACAAGGACAGGGAAATGGTGTTGGCGTTGCCGACCAGCATGGCCAGCGCCATGGTTTCGCCGAGTGCACGGCCCAGGCCGAGCACCAACGAGCCGAAGATGCCGGTAGCCGCCGAGGGCACCATCACCTTGAGGATGGCTTCCCAGTGGGTGGTCCCCATGCCGTAGGCAGCCTGCTTGGTTTTCATCGGTACGCTGGTCAGCGCATCCTGGGAAACCGCCGCGATGGTCGGCAGGATCATGATCGCCAGTACCAACGCCGCAGGCAGCAGGCCTGGGCCACTCAGGGAAGTGCCGAAAAACGGGATCCAGCCCAGCTCGCTGTTCAGCCAGGCGGTCAGCGGGCGAATCGCCGGGATAACCACATAGATGCCCCACAGGCCGTACACCACGCTGGGGATGGCGGCAAGCAGCTCGACGATGGTGCGAAACACCGCGGCAAGCTTGGCCGGAAGGAAATCCTGGGTCAGGAAAATGGCCATGCTGACGCCGAAGAAACCGGCGATCAACAGGGCGATCAAGGCGCTGTACAGCGTCCCCCAGATCGCTGGCAGAATACCGTACTTGCCTTGGTTAACGTCCCAGACGCTGCCGAACAACACGTCAAAACCGTGCTTTTCAATGCCGGGCAGTGCCTTGCGGCCGACTTCGTAGACCAGCGCGAAGACCAGCGCGAGTACCAGCACCACGCCAATGCGCGCAAGCGCACGGAAGGTGCGATCGACCAGAAAGTCTTTCGTAGACGGTGGCTGGCACGCGGAGTCGGGGTTATCCGGTATGGCAAAAGGAGTGTTCATTGGCGAGTTCCGGGACAAGGGACAAACACCCCCGGCATGGCTTCATGCCGATACCGGGAGCGCCTGGGTATTACTGGATGTTGGCGGACGCTTTACGCACCTGGTCGACTACCGACGGCGGCAGCGGGATGTACCCCATCGAGTCGGCGATGGTCTGGCCTTTGGTCAGGCTGTACTCGACCATTTCACGCATGGCCTTGGCTTTTTCCGGGTTGCCGTTGTCCTTGCGGAAAATCATCCAGGTATAGGAAGTGATCGGGTAGGACTTGGCACCGTCCGGGTCAGGCAGCCAGGCCACCAGGTTTTCCGGCATGTTCACCGCCGCCAGTGCTTCAGCACCGCTCTCGGCATTCGGCACGACGTATTGGCCAGCCTTGTTCTGCAACATGGCGAAGTCGACCTTGGCCAGCTTGGCGAAGCCGTACTCGATGTAGCCGATGGCGCCCGGGGTCTGGCGGACGGTGGCGGTTACGCCGTCGTTCTTCGGCGACTTGATGAACTTGTCGGTGGCCGGCCAGTTGACGGTGTTGCCTTCGCCCAGCCCTTGCTTGAAGTCAGCGTTGATGGCCGACAGGTGCTTGGTGAAGACGGCAGTGGTGCCGCTGGAGTCGGCACGCACGACCACGGTGATCGGGGTGGCAGGCAGCTTCAGGTCAGGGTTGGCCGCCGCGATTTGCGGGTCGTTCCACTGGGTGATCTTGCCGAGGAAAATATTGGAGTAGACGTCGCGCGGCAGCTTCAGCCCTTTAGGGTTACCCGGCAGGTTGTAAGCCAGGACGATTTCACCGGCGGTCATTGGCAGCAACTGCACGCCTTCGCCAACCTTGGCAATGTCTGCTTCGCTCATGGCCGAGTCGCTGGCGGCGAAGTCGACGGTCTTGTTCAGGAAGTCCTGAACGCCCGCGCCGCTGCCCTTGGACTGGTAATCGACGGTGACGCCAGCCGTGTTCTTGCTGAAGTCCTTGAACCAGGTCAGGTAGATCGGTGCAGGGAAGCTGGCGCCCGAACCGGTCAACCGAACGTTTTCTGCAGCAAAGGCTGCCGAGGTGGCGCAAAGGGAAACGGCAACGGCGAGTGCAGCAGACTTCATCAGGCGTTTCATCAAAATGTGCTCCATGTGATGGCCGGCACACTTTGCATCAGCTGTGTTACAACTTTGTGACTATTGAATGGCAGGCCGCGCAGTAGAGCTTATCGACTGTGCCATCAGACGCCGAGCCGGAACCCTGAAACGGCTCCGGCCTCAACGCTAACGCTTGAATGTGCCGATTGGATGACGGCCGTACGAGGCCAAAGCACCGCTCGCCCATTAGCCGGCACTTTTTAGACGCGCAGGGTTTCAACCGTTCAGGCAAACCGGCAAGCGCGAAGACCCTGCAACGCAGCACCAGGAACAGGAACCTGGCCACTGCAGGCGATCAACCGATGCCGGCGAGACCTGTATCACCGCCATCCCCACAGCGGTTGCGGCATGCACATTCGAACTCAGCCTGGGCACGGGTGGAAAAGTTCAGGCTCAGACGCATCTTGTCTTGCGTGTCGTAGAGGTCGTAACCCTCCCCCAGTGCGGCGGGAAAGCCAAGCCGCCGAGGATAAGCCTCTTTCTTGAGTGGCACTGCGGGAACCACAACGAAGCGTGTCTGCATGATCATCCCCTTCGGCAGTGCTTAAGTATTAGTACTGCTACGTGAAAGCATCAAGATGACTCATGCAATATTTTGGTTCAGCCGCCTATTCTCGCGGTGATGAGTAAGCAGAATCCCAGCAGGCAAATGATCCCGATGCCATAGAACAACGTTCTCCAGGGCTGCAAACCGCGCAGGTAGGCCAGCGTGTGCAGGACCCTGGCAACCGTGAACACAACACTCAGCCACAGCACCGGTAGCGTGGCGGCTTCCAGCGCAACAGCCAGCCCGCCGAGGGCAAAGAACAGGGGAATGTTCTCCAGGTCGTTGGCCCATACCTTGGCAGCCCGTATCACCTGCGGGCGTTCTGCGGCCTGGGCGACGCGCCCGAACACGGCAGCGTCCTCCGGGTTGGTGAACGCGACGAAGCGCAAGCGGTGATAGCCCTGATAGCAGGAAACCAGGAACATCTTGAGGAACAGCACCACCACACACAGCGCATAGGCCTGCAAGGCACTGCTCATGGCTGGCGCCCCTCGGCAACGCCTCTGATCACCAGGTACAGCAACGGCCCCAGCGAAACGAACACGACGGTCAGCAGCAGGTAAGGCAGCACCGCGATCCCGGCGCTGCCGCGCATGCGGTTGTCTCTCACCATCCAGCAACCGGCCAGCCCGGCCATCAGGTACAGGTCGATGACCACCTGGGCCGTGTCCGGCTGCGCCAGCAGTGCCAGCCCGAATGCCAGCAGCGATTGCTCGGCAATCAGCATGGTCCAGCCGGTATACAGCGAAAACAGCACCAGTATTGCGAGCGCGCAGATACGCAAGCCCATATAGCTCTCCTTGATAGGGTTTGCCGGCACAGTAGTGATAGGGTTGCTTGCACTCAATGACCCGTGAGGTCATGGACATTGCACTCAAGGACGATCAGGGCAACGCATGAATCAGCATCTGTTCCATCGCAGCACCCCTGCCCCGCACATCTCAGCGGGCCAGCATCTTCGCGAACTGCGCCGTCAGGCCAACCTCAGCCAGCTGGAGCTGGCGCTGCTGACGGGGCTGTCGCAGCGTCATCTGAGCTGTGTGGAAACAGGACGCGCCAAGGCCAGCCCAGGCACGTTGCATGCCCTCCTCTCGGCCCTGGATGCGCCGCTGGAGCGGTGCAACGAAGTGTTCGTTGCTGCAGGATACGCGCCCCGCTACGCCGCCACGCCACTCGATGCGCCTGAACTGGCCTTGGTGAATACTGCCATCGAGCATATTCTGCAGGTGAACAACCCCGCTCCGGCGATCGTCATCGACAGCCACTGGGACGTCATCGCCGCCAACGCCAGTACCGGGCTGCTGCTGGCGATGGCCGGTGTCAGCGCACAGCCGGCAACCGGCCTCAACCTGCTGCAGACATTGCTGTGCCCCGGTGGCCTGGGTGATCACTTGGTCAACGCGCCGGAAATCCGCGCTGCAGCCTGGCAACGTGCCTCCAGGGAGGCCGCAGGCAATCCGGCACTGGCAGCGCGCTTGCGCGACTTGCCGGCACCGGCAAGCCCGTGCCAGATGACGACAGCCACCCCTCTGCTGCTGACCCGCGTGAACACCCCGTATGGTGAGCTGCGGTTCCTGTCCACGTTCACCACCTTTGGCATGCCGCAGGATGTCACCGTGCAGTCACTGCGCATCGAACACCTGATCCCCGCCGACCCACAGACCCGGCAAAGAATGCAGGCAGCGTTCGAGCAATGGTCGGCCGTTACAGCGTGAACGTCAGGGCCTGGCCAAGGAACCTGGCGCTGACCTGGTGGCCTGTTTCATGCAGGTCGAACGGCTGGCACATGGCCCCGGTGGTCACGATATCCCCGGCCTTCAAGGTCTGGCCACGCTCGGCAGCGTGCGCGTACAGGTGAGCCAGCGACACCAGCGGGTCGGTGGCCGCATCGCCAGACAAGCCACCGGCGCGCCATTGACCATCCACATGCACCTCGGTGGTTTCGGCCAGGTCGGCGAGCAACGGCACATTGATACCGGCGCCCAGGCTATTGCCGACCACCAATGCTTCAAACCCCACGTTGTCAGCCACAAAACTTGGCCAGCCGACAGCCTTGCGGTCGACAAAGCGCGAACGCACCACTTCAAAGGTGACGCACGTGGCGCGAATATCCTCACTCACCGGTACGCGCCCGGCTTGCGGAGGAATATCCCGCTCCAGCACGAAGGCAATTTCGCATTCGATGGTCACCGGCGTAAGCGCTGGCAGCGGGATATGTGCGCCATCGGCATGGCAACGCCCCGCTTCCAGTTGGCCAATCAAGGGCCGCGACAACTTGCCTGCACGCATGCCAGCTGGGCTGCCAACGCCCAGCTTCCACCCGGCGCGCTGGCCTGCGGCAGCGGCAAACAACTGGTCCTGGCTGTCATAGCCTTGTTTCAATGTCTCGGGCTTGAGGCTGGCGGGCAGTTCCGTCAGCAGGTCACCGCTGCGCCAGTGTTGCAGTAGCAAGGCTGCAGTGCGTTGGTGTACGAAAAGCGAACGGTTCATCAAGACCTCATTGAGATAGGCGATGGCAGGCAACAGATGCTATGACCTGAAATTGATAATGATAAATATATTGTCATGATGCCAATCATCACAAATTGTTATTGAACTGCCTGATGAAACCCGCCTGCAGGTACATGCTCAGCGATCAGTGGAAACCGGCTGCTTCAACAACAACACATAAGCCATCGCAGCAACCGCGGCCACGGCGGCACTGATCAGGAATGCCGAAGCGAAGGACCCGGTCTGCTGAATGCTGAACCCGGTCACGATGGGCGCCACAGAGCCTGCCAGGTAGCCGCCGAAGTTCTGGATCGAGCCAAACGAGGCCACGCGCTGGCTATCGACCACGGTGTTGGCGATCATCCATGCGGTAGAGCTGGCCATGTTCACGCTGAACAGTGCGCAACACAGCAGCGCCACACTGAGCAGAAAGCCGCTACCGAACGACAGGGGAACGGTGAATGCGGCCGCCGCGAGCAACGCAGTCACGACAACCCGCTTGCGGCTACCCAGCACACTGGCACCGTTCTTCACCAGGCGGTCGCAGATGCGGCCCGCAACAATGGTGCCCAACGCGCCGAACACATAGGCCAATGAAACCACCCAGGCGGTCTGGTACAGGCTCAAGCCATGCTCGCGCTCGAAGTAGCCTGGCAGCCAGGTCAGGTGCAGCCACAGCATGTAGATCACCCCCATGAAGCCCAATACTGCGCCCCAGGTGCTCTTGTGGCGGAACAGTTCGGCCCACGCCGCCAGTTGTGCCTGCACACTGGGCCTGGCGCTTGGCACCGCCTGTTTATGCGCCTGGGCCGCCAGCAGTTGCTCACGCGCCTCGGCAGGCAGTTCAGCCAGGTACCGCGCCTTGCTTTTGTAGAAGGCGAACCAGCAGGCGGCAACCAGAATGCCGAACACTCCGGTGACGATGAACATGCCGCGCCAGCCCCAGGTGACCATCAGCAGCGTCAGCAACGGCGGCGCCAGACACGGCCCGATGCAGGTCGATGACAGCACGATGCCGGTCGGCGTCCCCCGCTTCTCGGCCTCGAACCACTCCGCCAGCGCCTTGGCCGCCGACGGGAACATCGGCGCCTCGCCAATCCCCAGCACCACCCTGAGCCCGATGAATGCAGAAAAACTGTTGATCAGGCCAGAAGCCGTCTGTGCCACCGACCAGCCCAGCAGGGCCGCCCCCAGCGAAATCTTGCTGCCCAGGCGGTCGATGATCATGCCCAAGGGCAGTTGCGAAAAGGCATACGCCAGGGAAAACGCCGACAGCAGAATGCCCATCTGTGACGGCGTGATGCCCATGTCGCGCTGGATGGACGTATTGGCAATCGACAACGCACTGCGGTCGACGTAGTTGATGATGCCGATCACCAGCAACAGGCTGACGGTGATGACCTGGTACTTTCTGAACGGGTTCGAGCTGGCGACCGCTTCAGGTTCGCGGGCAAGCCCGGGTTGCGCATATTTGGTATTCATGGGCGTTCACTTTTGTTGTTATTGGTTGAACAGCAGGTAACGGCTTACATGGACGCTTCAAGCAGCCACTGGTAGTCCTCGGCAGATGCCTCACGTGGGTTGGTGCGGTGGCTGTGATCGGCCAACGCGCCCTGGACGATGCGTGGGAACAGGTCCGGGTTGACATCCAGTTCGCCAAGGCCGGTCGGCAGGCCCAGCGTACGGGTCATGTCGCGAATGGCATCTTCGATCTGGCTGTCATCGGCCAGCCCCATCGCCTGGGCGATGCGTTGCATCTTGTGTTCACTCACCACCGTTTCGGCCGTGCGGTTGAAGCGGATGACGGCAGGCAGGAAGATCGCATTGAGGGTGCCGTGGTGCAGGCGCGGGTTGATCCCGCCCAGCGCGTGGCTAAGGCTGTGCACGCAGCCCAGGCCTTTCTGGAAGGCCAGCGCACCTTGCAGCGATGCGCTCATCATGTTGATGCGCCCGTCCAGGTTGCCCGGCTCGCGGGTGGCTCGTTCGATGAAGCGCCAGGCCCGCCACAGGCCGTCCAGGGCAATGCCGTCGGCAGGCGGGTTGAAGGCAGGTGCCATGAAAGTTTCCAGGCAGTGGGCAATCGCGTCCATGCCGGTGGCAGCCGTGAGGTGTGCCGGCAACCCGAGGGTCAGTGCCGGGTCACAGATGGCGGCCTTGGGCACCACATGGGGCGAGATCACCCCCACCTTGCGCCCGTCATCGAGTATCAGGATGGCACCGCGACCGACTTCGCTCCCCGTGCCGGCGGTGGTCGGCACGGCAATCACCGGCGCAGTTGCCGGGGTGATCCGGGCCAGGCCGCCCTCGATCACCGCAAAGCCCTTCAACGGGCCGTCGTGCCGGGCACACACAGCCACCCCCTTGGCCAGGTCAATTGCCGAGCCACCGCCAATGGCGATGATGCCATCACAGCCATATGCCTTGAACATGGCCACGGCCTCACGCACGGCATGCTCGTTGGGATTGGGTGGCGTACCGTCGTAGATCGGCAGTTGTGCGGTGTCGCTGGCGAAGGTGTTCAACGCCGTATCGACGATACCGGCGGCACGCACGCCACGGTCGGTCACGATCAAAGGCCTGGTTATACCAATGCGCTCACATTCGGCGGGCAGGCAGGCAATGGCACCGATATCGAATTGGATCTGGGTGATGTAGTTGATCAGGGACATAAGGCTTGGCAGGCTCCTGGCTTTATTGTTCTGGGCGTTTCAGCCGCACTGGATGCGACACTGTGCAGCGCCAGTATAGGAATGCGCGGCTGGCCATGGTATTGAGAACAATCCATATCGGTATAACCAGGACGAATACCAGATGACCCCATCGCTCAATTCGATCATGTCCCGCCTGCACGCCCGCCACCTGCGCTTGTTGATCGAGTTGGACGAGCACCGCTCGCTGCTCGGTGCAGCAAGCAGCGTCGGGCTTACCCAGCCTGGTGCCAGCAAGGCCTTGCAGGAAATCGAAACCACCTTCGGCACTGTGCTGTTCAACCGCACCAACCGAGGCCTGGAGCCCACGGCCGCCGGACACTGCGCCATCCGCTACGCACGCCTGTTACAGACCGATATCGCCAACCTGCGGCACGATCTGGATGCAATCCTGCGTGGGGTCGGCGGCCGGCTGGCTGTGGGGGCGATCATGGGCGCGGTGCCGTTGCTGATGAAGGCGGTGTCACAGCTGGCCAGCATCCAGCCACAGATGTCGTTCGAAATCATCGAAGACACCAGCCAGTCGCTGCTGACGCAGATCGAGAGCGGCCGCCTGGACATCGCCCTGTGCCGCACCAGTGTCAGCAATACGCCGCAGCTGTTCGCCAGCACCTTTGTCCAGGATGAGACACTGGCGGTCATCGCCAACATCGACCACCCGCTCAAGCATGCGCCAAGCCTGAGCCTTGCCGACCTGGCCGAGAGCCGCTGGATCGTCTACCGGGCCAACATGCCCATGCGCGTGCAACTGGAGCGCGAATTTCACGATGCCGGGCTGCGCTTCCCGCTGCACCTGGTTGAAACCACTTCGATCCTGGCGACCTTGTCGCTGTTGCAAAACCGTCCTGACTTCGTTGCGCTGGTGTCGATCGACGTGGCCCAGCAATGTGCAATGAATCAACAGGTCAGCATACTGCCCTTGAGCATGGGCTCGGTCAGCGACCCCTACGAGTTGGTGACCCGTAAAGGCAGCCAGGCAACACCGGCCATGGACACGCTCACCGAACTGCTGCTGTTGCAGGGCCGACAGCGCTGCGACAGTTAATGCGGTTTCATGGCAGGCCACTGGGAAATCCGGGCTGAAAGGCTGAGGGTCAAGACAGTAATGAGGCAGCCCGCCAGCCCTGAGTAATCAGCCTTGCAGCTACACCGGCAGTTCGGTGGTGAGCTTGATTTTTTCCATCGGGACTTCGGTCTTCACGTTCTGGACCACGCTCAGGCTGGTCAGGTGCGCCACCTGGAAGCGTCGATAGGCCTCCAGGTCTGCTGCCACCACCCGTAGCATCAAATCACAATCGCCCGCCATCACATGGCACTCCACCACTTCGGGCAACTGGCGCACAGCCTCGACAAATTCGTCCGTGGTTTCCTGGTCCTGACGCTTGAGCCATACCCTCACAAACAGGGTCAGGCCTAGCGAGACCTTGGCCGGGTCCAGCAGCGCCACATAACGCTCGATCACCCCAGCCTCCTCCAACAGGCGTACCCGGCGCAGGCACGGCGAGGCAGACAAGCCTACCTGTTTGGCCAGCTCCTGGTTCTGCAACCTGCCGTCGCGCTGCAGCGCCCGGAGGATACGTCGGTCGATGGCATCTAGCTTGATTGGCATTGATAAACCTTTTTTTCGATATTATCGGTAGCAACTGCCAAATGCTCTGCGCATCAGCGCAACTACGCAAGCCAATTTCAGTCGTTCATTGGAATAATTTTCCTCCATTGGAGGTGACCATGAATGCCCTTGAACCTGTACTGAACGACCCACCCGCCACCACGCCGCACAGCGAACTGCGCCGTGGCGCCGTTGCCGCCCTACCGGTATTGCTTGGGTTCATCCCCTTTGCCCTGGTACTCGGTGCGCAAGCGTCCCAGCACCAATTGACAGCAGGCGCAGTGGCACTGATGACTGGCCTCAACTTCGGTGGCGGGTCGGAGTTGGCCGCAATCGAGCTGTGGACCTCACCGCCGGCAATCCTTGTGATTGTTGCCATGACCCTGCTGATCAACAGCCGCCACCTGCTGATGGGCGCGACGCTGGCGCCTTGCTTGAGCCACCTGCCGTTGCCCAAGGCATTAGGAGCGCTGTTCTTCATGTGTGACGAGAGTTGGGCCATGGGCCTGGCCGATGCACGCCAGCGTGGTGGCTTCAGCCTGTGCTATTTCATGGGCGTGTCGCTATCCCTTTGGATCACCTGGGTCACCTTCACCAGCCTTGGCACACAGATCGGGCCATTGCTCGGGGACCTGCGCAGCTATGGCTTCGACATGGCCTTCGCCGCGGTCTTTCTGGTACTGCTCAAAGGCCTGTGGAAAGGTGTACACGCTGCCCTGCCATGGTTGTTCAGCCTGTTCACCGCAGCGCTGTTCTACCTGCTGATCCCCGGTGGCTGGTACGTGCTCGCGGGCACTGTAGCCGGCCTGGTGACCGCCTATTTGTGGGCCAAGCCATGATTGACGTTGCTACGCTGGTCACCATCGTGGGCATGGCCGTGGTCACCTACCTGACCCGTGCGCTGGGTTTTTTACTGCTGCGCAACCGCACCCTGGGCCCGCAACTGACCCAGGTGCTGAACGCCGCGCCCGGCTGCGTGCTGATTGCCGTGATCGCGCCCAAGTTCGTTTCCGGGCACCCGGCCGACCTGATTGCTCTGGGGCTTACCGTGTACGCCGCTGCGCGGTTTTCCCTGTTGCCGGTAGTGGTATTTGCCATTGTCGTGACGGGGTTGCTGCGCGTGCTGTTGCCGGCATGACCTGCCGCTACACCTGCACGCCATTGACCCAAATCAAGCCCTCGCGCCGGGTTCGCGCGACGATGGCTGCACGCAAGGAATGACTCAAGTACCGACAGGTGCACAGTGCGCAAGGTTTACCGCTTGATCGCTGTGCGCGCCTTGACCAAGGAGCCCCACATGAACCCGCTGAAACACATACTGGTTGCCACCGACCTTTCCCCACATGCTCGCAACGCCGCTGAGCGCGCGGCCTACCTGAGCGATGCGCAACAGGCCTCGCTGGACCTGCTCTACGTTGCCAACCCGGCACCCTTCGAGCGCCTCAAACAGTTGGTGACGCCTGATGACGATCTGTTGAAACGCGTACTGGATAGCGCAGGCGAGAAAACCCACGCACTGGCAGCGCTGCTGTTCCAGCGTTACGGTATCTCCGCTGGCGTGCAGGTCGCCAGCGGCTCGGTGATCACGGAGATCAACCGGGTGGTGCAGGACAAGCACAGCGACCTGCTGGTGTGTGGGGCCAGGGGCCAGAGCGTGGCGCGGCGCCTGCTGCTGGGTTCGACCGTGCAGAAACTGCTCAACCGCATGCCCTGCCCTTTGCTGGTGGTCAAGCCGGCCCCTCGTGATGCCTACCGTACCGTGCTGGTGCCAGTCGACTTTTCGTCCGTTTCACTGCGCACCCTCGAATTGGCCAAGGCCATTGCCCCGCAAGCAGAGATCATTCTGCTGCATGTGTACGAAGCCCCGTTCGAAGCCAGCGTGCGCTTCGCCCACCTCGACCACGACACCCTCACCCACTACCGCAATGTCATCCGCAAGGATGCACAAGTACAGCTCGCGGCGCTGAGTGAGGCTGCCGGCCTGGCCGATGCACGGCAGATCCTCGTGCACGGCGACCCTGGCTGGCGCATTGCCGAGCAGGAACAGGAGCTGGAGTGCGACCTGATCGTGGTCGGCAAGCAGGGGGCAAGCGCGCTGGAGGAACTGCTGGTGGGCAGCGTCACCAAGCATGTATTGAACGAATCGCAGTGTGATGTGCTGGTAACACCCTAGGCTGCATGAATGTTCTGCACTGCCGCCTGTTGCGCCTATCTGGGTCAAACCACCATGGCTGGCCTTGCCTGCTGACGTGCGGGCTTGGGAAGAGCTCCTCCCGCCCACAGCATTCGCGAGTGGGGCGTCATTGCTGAGAGCAGCGGCTCTACGCAAGACGTTTCATCGATTGCACTGATGATTACTATCGAGCGGCCTGCCTGTCGGCCAGGCAAGGCCGCCTCTACAATCCCCTACAAATCCCCCCGCTCCTGCGCCTGCTACAGGCGAGATCCCTCATGGAACCTAACCCATGCCAAGCAACAGCCAGGCCCCTCGCGGCCTTCCCGAACATAGCCAACAAAGCGTGACCCAGCAATGGCTGGCAATCCTCTCGGTAGCCGTGGGTGCTTTCGCCCTGGTCACCAGTGAGTTCCTCCCGGTGGGGGTGCTGAACGATGTGGCCAGCGACCTTGGCATCAGTGCAGGCCTTGCCGGCCTGATGGTGACCCTGCCAGGGATCATGGCTGCGTTAGCCGCCCCGTTGATTTCCGTAGGCGTCGGCGCGCTGGACCGGCGCTACCTGCTGATCGGCCTGACGCTGATCATGATCATCGCCAACGCCATCGTGGCCTACGCCGGCGACTTCAACCTGCTGTTGGTCGGCCGTGTGCTACTGGGTATCAGTATCGGCGGCTTCTGGGCGACAGCCATCGCCCTCAGCGGCCGCCTGGCACCTGACGGGATGGGCGTAGCCAAAGCCAACTCCATCATCATGGCGGGCGTAACCCTGGCGACGGTCGTGGGCGTGCCTGTCGGCACCTGGCTGAGTGGCCTGATGGGCTGGCGCATGACGTTCCTGGTCACTGCACTGGTAGGCGTACCGGTGCTGCTGGCACAGGTGTTCCTGCTGCCGCGGCTGATGCCGGAAAAGGCCATCCGCATCCGCGACCTGCCGGCGTTGTTCATCAACCCGCAAGCACGGGTCGGTTTGATCGCCGTGTTGCTGATCGGCCTGGCGCACTTTGCGGCGTATACCTACGTCGCACCGTTCTTCAAACAGAATGCCGGCTTTGACGGGCCTACGATCGGTTCATTGTTGCTGCTGTATGGCGTGGCCGGCTTCATGGGCAACATCTTCGCCGGCTTTGCGGCCAACCGCAGCGTGCGGCATACCCTGATGCTGGTCGCGCTCATGATCGCAGTCAGCACCGCCCTGTTCCCGCACTTCGCCACCGGCATGACGGGCGCCGCCATGCTGATCGCGCTGTGGGGCTTTGCCTTCGGTGCGTTCCCGGCCTGTGCCAATATCTGGATGTTTGTCGTGGCGCCCAAGGATGTCGAACGTGGCATGCCGCTGTTCGTGGCCCTGTTCCAGGTGATCATTGCCGTGGGCTCGTTCTTAGGCGGGCAAGTCGTAGACCATATGGGCACTGCGGTACTGCTGAGCCTGGCCACGGCGCTGGTGGGCTGTGGCTTTGTGACCGTGCTGGTGCTGGGGCGCAACGTCAGTAACGATCTGGCGGCGCAGCCAGGCTAAGCAGCCGCCCAGGGCGGCTGCGCAAAGCTTGAGGCCGTGAAACCGAGGCGCCTGCTTCGCGGACAAGCCCGCAGGTACCGTACGGCCCCAGGCGCTTGCATTAGCTGCAATCGCCCCGCTCGGGCTGGCGTGGTTGCCTGGCGCACATCACCTGAACCTCGGCGCCACGGGCCCTGGCCAGCAGCTCCTCGGTGTCATCGCCACCGGGCAAGGCAAGCAACAGGTCAGGGCGGCTGTCATTGAGCATGAACAGGTTGCGCAAGCGTTCGGCCTGCTTGCCGTGCAGCTGCCAGTTTGGCGGGTAACGCACCAGATCGGCGCCATGCTCGCGCGCCCAGCTTTCGATTTCCCCTCCAAGAAACTGGCTGCCACCGTGGATCAACACCCGGATCGGCCGCTGGCGCTGGACGTCGTCCAGGGCCTGGCGGCAGCGTCGGGTGTCGGCGTAGTTGCGTCCTGCACAAATCAGTACTCGCATGGTCTGCTCTCCTTGCATCGCTCAGAACCACTGGCCGAAACGGCGGATATAGAGGGTCTTCATGGCCTGGGCGACCACGCAGTAGCTCAGCAGGGTGGCGGCCAGCCAAGGGAAGTACTCCCACGGCAGCGGCACCAGGCCAACCATCGCGCCCACCGGGGAGAACGGGATGTAGATACCCAATGCCATGACCAGCCCCGTTGCCAATACCACCGGCAATGCAGCGGTGCTCTGGAAGAACGGTACCTTGCGAGTGCGCAGCATGTGCACTACCAGCGTCTGTGACAGCAAGCCCTCGATGAACCAGCCAGACTGGAACAACGCCTGCATTTCGACGCTGTTGGCGGCGAACACGTACCACATCAGGGCGAACGTGGTGATGTCGAAGATCGACGACGTAGGACCTATCCACAACATGAAGCGGCCGATGTTGCGGGCATCCCATTTGCGTGGCTTGCTGAGGAACGCCTTGTCCATGCGGTCCCAGGGCAGCGACAGCTGGGAAAAGTCATACATCAGGTTTTGCAGCAACAAGTGGATCGCCAGCATCGGCAGGAACGGAATGAACGCACTGGCCACCAGGACCGAGAACACGTTGCCGAAATTGGAACTGGCGGTCATGCACAGGTACTTCATGATGTTGCCGAAGGTTTCGCGGCCTTTGAGCACGCCCTCCTCGAGCACCATCAGGCTCTTTTCCAGCAAAATGATGTCGGCCGATTCCTTGGCGATGTCGGTGCCGCTGTCCACCGAGATACCGACGTCAGCATCGCGCAGGGCGGCGGCATCGTTGATGCCGTCGCCAAGGAAGCCCACGGTGTGACCATTGGCCTGCAGGGCCTTGAGCACCCGTGATTTCTGCAACGGGGTGAGCTTGGCGAAGACGGTGCGCTCCTCCACCTGAAGCTTCAGGGTGGTGTCGTCCATGCCCTCGATGTCCTGGCCGAGCAACGGCTGGCCTGGCGCCAGGCCCACTTCACGGCAGACCTTGGACGTGACCACCGGGTTGTCGCCGGTCAGTACCTTTACCTGCACGCCCATGTCGCGCAAGGCGGCGATGGCCGGGCCGGCCGTTTCCTTGGGCGGGTCGAGGAAGGTCAGCAAGCCCTGGATGACCAGATCGCGCTCATCTTCGGTGTGATACTGCGCCTTGCCTTCGGCCGCCGGGATCTCCCGGGTGGCAACCACCAGCACGCGGAAGCCGTCCTGGTTGAAGGCATCGACACTGGCCAGAAGCTGCTGGCGGCGGCACGGATCGAGGGCAACCACCTTGTCGCCTTCCTGCACATGGGTGGCGATGGCGAGCATTTCCTCGACCGCCCCTTTGCTTACCAGCAGGTGATCGCCCAAGGCATTCTTCACCACCACTGACAGGCGGCGGCGGATGAAGTCGAACGGCAGTTCGTCGACCTTTGCGTAGGCGTAAGGCGCCTGGAACTGGCGGTCCTGGCCGGCGAAATGCAGCACGGCCTGGTCCATCAGGTTGCGGATGCCGCTTTGGTGATGGCTGTTGAGCCAGGCCAGCTCAAGGATGTGCTTGTCGGTTTGGCCGTCGAAGCGCACATGGCGCTCGAGGATGATCCGATCCTGGGTGAGCGTGCCGGTCTTGTCGGTGCACAGCACGTCCATGGAGCCCAGGTTCTGGATGGCGTTCAGGCGTTTGACCACCACCTTGCGCCGGGCCATGGCCACGGCGCCCTTGGCCAGGTTGGCGCTGACGATCATCGGCAGCATTTCCGGGGTCAGCCCCACTGCCACGGCAAGCGCGAAGAGGAAGGCATCACCCCAGTCGCCTTTCACCACACCGTTGATCATGAACACCACCGGCACCATCACCAGCATGAAGCGGATCAGCAGGCTGCTGACGCTGTTCACGCCGCGGTCAAAAGCGGTCTGGCTGCGCGAGCCGGCAATGGCCTTGGCCAGCGAGCCAAAATAGGTGCGTCGGCCGGTGGCGACCACCACGGCGCGGGCGCGGCCACTGACCACATTGGTACCCATGAAGCAGATGTTCGGCAACTCGAGCAGGTTGTCCTGATGTACGCCATGCTCGGCGGCGGACTTCTGCGCGACATTACCCAAGGTGTCGTACTTTTCGACCGGCAACGCCTCGCCGGTGAGCACGGCCTGGCTGATAAACAGGTCACGCGCTTCGAGCAGGCGGATATCGGCGGGAATCATGTCACCTGCAGAAAGCTGCACGATGTCGCCGGCCACCAGTTCGTCCATGGGCACTTCGCGCAGGCGCGGGGCTTGCCCGATCTGCTCGCGGCGCAACACCGTGGCAGTACTGCGCACCATTGCCTTGAGCGCGTCGGCAGCCTTGTTCGAGCGGTACTCCTGCCAGAAGCGCAGCAGGCTGCTGAGGCTGACCATGGTCATGATGATGATGACCTTGGTCAGGTCGGCGTCGTCTGCTTCGCCTGCACTGACCGGCAGCCAGTAGTCGGTGACGAAGCTGATCCCGGCCAGGGTCAGCAGTACATAGATGAACGGGTTGTTCAGGGCCTTGAGCAGCTGCACCAGGGCGTGGGGTTGCGGGTCGTGGGCAACCTGGTTGGCCCCATCGCGCGCCAGGCGCTTGGCGGCTTCGTGCTCGGTCAGGCCCTGTTCGCTGGCATCGAGGTTGGCGAGTGTGACCGCCAGGCCATTGCGCGCTTCACGGGCGGCGCGGGTGGACAGGCGGGTTTCGCGTTCGGCCTTGGCCGATGAGGTGTTACGGTGTTTGACAGTCATGTTGCTGTGCTCCTGCCGCTGCGGCGGCACGACACACAGACGTTTCACTCAGGCGGTGAACGAAGGCATGTCGGGTCGCTGAATAATGCTGGTTCTTTCCGACAGTTGTCTGTCCGCTGCCGAGAGTCGGAAGTTGTGTCGGCAGCGAACTTTCTACTCGCGCAATCCATGGTTTGATTCCTTTTCATAAACACAGGGCAATAGTTATCCCGCGAACTTTTAAGGTAAAAAGTTCGAGCACAAAGATACCGTTCAATATCTTTTATTCAGTGAGAAGTGCGGGGGCTCAAGCGTGCATGAACACGCACCAGCACCCCGCAACTACTTGGGGGGTGCTGGTGGTGGTCAAGGTAGCCGTGCAGACGCTGCGGCCAGGCGCCGGCCTGTTGCGGCGCAAGGCACGCAGGCTGGCGATGTGAAACGAATGACGTGAGGTTCATGAGCTTGCCTCCAACCGGCCAACACCGGCGGCGGCAAGTCACGGCGGAGCATCAGGCTCTGGCGCGGCTTGCCCGACCAGGGTGTCGGGACCGGTGTTCCGGTTCAAGTGCCTGACCCGGCCATTCGGCAGAGGTCAGGCAGCGACGAGATACTGTGTCCATTGAATTCTTCAGTGAAGGGAAAAAAGGCCCCGCGCTCGGGGCGGTCGAACTTTATTCAAGCGTAGTATCGAAGTCAACCCGCAAGGGGAACTTTAAATAAGTTTAACCTTATCTTAATGTTCCACGCAGGCGCAGCGCCTCAAACCTTGAACCGCCCCACCAACGCCGTCATCTCCCCCACCAGCCCCGACAACGCCTTGCTCGCCTCGCTGGTCTGCTGCGCACCCGCCGCGGAATGATTCGACAGTTCGCGGATGTTAAGCAAGTTGCGGTCTACTTCCCGCGCCACCTGAGCCTGCTCTTCGGCCGCACTGGCAATGACCAGATTGCGCTCGTTGATTTCGCCGATCGCACTGTAGATGCCCTCCAGCACTTGCCCCGAGGCCAGGGTCACGTCCAGTGTCGACTGGGCGCGGTTGGTGCTGGCCTGCATGGATGCCACCGCAGCTTCGGTCCCCGCCTGCACGCTGCCGATCATCTGCTCGATTTCCTGGGTCGATTGTTGCGTGCGATAGGCCAGTGTGCGCACCTCATCCGCCACCACCGCAAAGCCGCGCCCGGCCTCACCGGCACGGGCCGCCTCGATGGCAGCATTGAGCGCCAGCAGGTTGGTCTGCTCGGACACCGAGCGGATCACTTCCAGCACCTTGCCGATGTCCCGCACCTGCCCCACCAACTGCTGCAGGTGCGCACTGCTGGTCTGGATCTCGCGGGTCATGGCTTCGGTGCCGTCGATGTTTTCGCTGACTTGCCGGCGGCTTTGCGCGGCCAGCTGGTTGGATTCACTGGTGGTTTGCGAGGTGGTGATCGCGTTGCGCGCCACCTCCTCCACTGCCGTGGTCATTTCGGTCACGGCAGTCGCGGCCTGCTCCAGCTCCTGCCCCTGCTGACGCAGGTTGTTGGCGCTTTCCTCGGTGACCGCGTTCAACGCCGAGGCGGCGGCGTCCAGCTGCCGGGCACAGTTGTTGATCTGCCCAAGGGTGTCGCGCTGGCTCTGCTGCATGCGCTGGAGCTCATGGAACAGTTGGCCGATTTCGTTGTTACCCTGCCCTTGCACCGGCACACTCAGGTCACCACTGGCAATGCGCTGGAAATGCCCACCGGCTTCACGCAGGGGGTGCAACACACGCTGGGCAATGAACGCCCAGCACAGCACCGCCAGCACCACGGTCATGCCCAGCAGGCACAGGCTCAGCAATTGCGCCCGGGCCAGACGCCGGTCGGACTCGAGCATGATTTGCTGGCCACGTTCGCTCAGTGTGGTCACCAGCTGCTGGCGCAGGGTTTGCAAACGCCCCATGGCATTACCGGCATCGCTGTTGACCTTGAAGTACTGCTCCAGCGAACGCTGGCGGGTCGCTTCACGCTGCCCCGCCACCGCCTTGGCGTATTCGGCAAAGGTAGCCTGCAGCTCGGTTGCCAGCACGCGAAGGGCGGGTTCACGGGCGTTTTCGACAAATTCGTCGACCAGCGTCTGGCTCTTGTTGTTCAGCTCCACCGACAGCGCCATGCGCTTGCCTGCACTCTCGTCATGGCCACCCAACTGCTCGATAAAGCCCGAAGACACGTTGGCGCTGGAGCGAATCGCCATCAGCAACGCATTGTTCAACCGGTCCGACTGGTGCGCAGTCTGGTCCAGTTCAGTGATCTGCTGGTCGCTACCCACGGCAGCCCACCAGGCACTGGCCGTCGAAAACAGCAGGGTCAGGCTGAACAGCGACAACACCCAGAACATTCCGGTGCGAATTTTCAGGTTGGCAAGCATGCGGGCAGTACTCCTTGTTGGCACCACTTCTGATCGAAGATTCGAGGGTGGGTGTGCTGCTATCGGAGGTGCTGGCGCAGGCTTGAGGCGCCGTGATGCGGTTATGTGCGGTAACCGAACGGAATGCGTTGAGACCCAGAGGCTTCGCGACCCTTGGGGGCGGAACCCTCTTGCACAAGTCCTGAGGCCAGCGCGATCACTGTGGGAGCGGGCTTGCCCGCGAACACGGGCGAAGCCCGTGCCATCCCCTGTCGCGACAGAAGGCCGTGCCTACAGCCACCGCGCCTTGCCAATCGCTTTCGCGGCGTCTGCCAGGCGTTGGGTCGCCTGCCGGATCTCATCCGCATCCAGCGAAGCAAACCCCAGGCGCAAGGCATTCTCGGCATGGCCAAACGGTGAAAACTGTCGCCCACTGCGCACCACCAAGTCCCGTTCCAGCGCTTTGTCGACCAACTGATCCACGTTGATCTCATCGGCAAACCTCACCCACAGCGCCAGGCCACCTTCTGGCGCCTGCACGCTGATCTGTTCGCCGAACGCATCGCGCAAACACCCCAACAAAGTCTCGCGCCGGCGCCGGTACTCGCGGTTGACCCGGCGCAGGTGCTTCTTCAGTTCGCCATCATTGATCAGGTCCGCCAACATCTGCTGCATGACTGCATCGCCCTGCCCCAGGGTCAACATCGCCCTGCGTTCCAGCACGGTTGTCACTTCCACCGGTGCCACGATATAGCTGCAACGGAACGTGCTGCCCAAAGGCTTGGACAGTGAGCCAATGTAAATCACGTGCCGCTGCTGGCGGTCGCTGGCCAACGGCAGATAAGGCCGCCCGGCAAAGTGGTATTCGTAGTCGTAATCTTCTTCGACCACGCAAAAGGCATGCTGGCGCGCCAGCTCCAGCAGCTGTTGCCTGCGCCCGGCTGGCAGGCTGACCGTGGTCGGGAACTGGTGATGGGGTGTTATGTACATCATCCGCACCTTGTGCTGCCGGCACAGGGCATCTAGCTGATCGACCCGGCAGCCCTCATGGTCCAGCTCCACGGTCACCAGGCGGGCACCCAGCTGACGGAAGATCTCCCAGGCAGGGGGGTAACTCAGGCGCTCGACCAGCACAACGTCACCCGGCTTGAGCAACACACTGGCCACCAGGGACAGCGACATCTGCACCCCCTGGGTCAGGCAGATATGCTCGGCGCCCACGTTCAGGCTACGATTGTGCCGCAGCATGTCGGCCAGGGCGCTGCGCAGGTAGCGGCTGCTGCACTCGCTGCCGTGGCGCACGCTATTGCTGCTGAAGCTGCTGCGCAAGGCATTGCGGTAATAGCGGTGCAGTACAGCCTGCGGTAGCAGGCGGTGGTCACAGGCGCCGTTGTCGAAGAACAAGGCCCCTGGCCGGCCTTGTTGGGCTACAGCCTGTTGGTTCGCCTTGAAGTAGGCAACGGCAGGTTCCTCTGGCAGCGCCAGGGCAAAAGGCCGCACGGCACCGCAAACGGCCGCTGTGCCAGGCGCCAGCTGTTGGCTGACAAAGGTGCCCCGGCGTTGCACGCTTTGCAGCCAGCCTTTGGTTTCGGCTTCCTCATAAGCAAGGATCACGGTCTTGCGATTGACGTTCAGCAGTTGCGCCATCTCCCGCGTGCCCGGCAACGGCGTGCCAGGGCGCAGGCGACCCTCGCTGATTGCGGCCACCAACCCTTCGACGATCTGCCGGTACGAAGCTTGTGCCCCATCGAGTTTGAGCAGTGGCTGCCATTTACGAAGCTGGACCATATGAAATATCCAAAACTGGAGGTTCTGCTGGTCCTGGACTATAGCAACAATCGAACCTCCATTTGCCCCGAGGTGCTCATGCAAAGCCGCCACGTCATTGAAATTTCGCCCTCGGGCAAAACCTTCGAAGCCAGCCAGGAGCTGCTGCTCGACGCCATGCTCGCCAGCGGCCTGCCGGTACCCTTCTCCTGCCGCCGCGGCGCCTGCGGCTCGTGCAAGGTCAAGGTGGTGTCGGGGCAGCATCAGGACAAGCAGCGGGATGCGGACACGCCGCCGCCTTCCTACCCCTTGGCCGCCGACGAGATGTTGCTGTGCCAGAGCCACGCCTGCAGCGACATGCGCCTGGAAATACCCGGCTGGTCACTGGACGCACCCGCACTGGAAACCCAGGCACAGGTGGTTGGCAAGCGCGCGCTGAGCGCAGATATCGTCGAGCTGGTGTTGCAACCTGCTCAGCCGCTGGAGGTGCGGGCGGGCCAGTACATGCGGTTTCAGTTGGACAACGGCGACAGCCGCTGTTTCTCCATTGCCAACCTGCCTGCCCAGGCACAAGGGCAACTGGTGTTTCACATCCGCAAGGTCAGCGGCGGCCTGTTCACTGAAGGTTTGCTGCCCACCCTGCAAGCAGGTGCAACGGTAAAGCTCGAGGGCCCGCTGGGCGCCTGTACCTGGCAGCACGATGATCAACGCCCGCTGATCCTTTTCGCCACTGGCACAGGTTACGCCGGCATCAAGCCGCTATTGCTGACGGCCTTGGCCGGCAATGCCGACGTCACGCTGTATTGGGGCGGCTCTTCGCCGGCGGATTTCTATGACCGCGAATTCCTCGACGTGTCCAGCCGTGTGCACCCGCACTTTCGCTGGCAACCGGTGCTCTCGGCCCAGGCACGTATACAGCAGGTGGCGCTCAGCCAGACGCATCGCTGGGGCGAAACCCAGGTCTATGCCTGTGGCAATGCCACGATGATCAGCCAGGCCCGCGAGCAATGCCTTGCAGCAGGGGTACAGCCCCATCGTTTTGTGGCCGAGGCCTTTGTCGCCAGCGGTGCACTGACAACGCAGGCTTCCTCAACCAACCCGCTGCACCCTGAGCTGGAAAAGGTCGGCCCACGTTATTCGCTGGACGGCATGCTCGCAGCCCGCGAACAGTCGGTACGGGCCGTGGCCGCCATTGCCAGCCAACTGCAGGTCGGCATGACCACCGCCCAGGCACTGGAGATGGCCGCGCATACCCTGCAGGCGATGGGCGCCTCACACACCTGGCACCCCACCTACATCCGTTTTGGTGACGATACCGTGCGTACGCCACGGCAAGGCATTGACCTTCAACGTGTGCTACGTACCACGGACATCGTCGTGGTCGACGTTGGGCCGGTATGGGATGGCTATGAAGGTGACTATGGCGATACCTTCGTGTTTGGCCAGCACGCTTTGCACCACGCCTGCGTGAAGGCACTGCATGAAGTGTTCGACGAGACCCGTCAGGCCTGGGGCCGCGGGTTGACCGGACGTGAACTGTATGACTTCGCCGAGCGCAGTGCCCAGGCCAAAGGTTGGCAGCTGGAGCGCAACCTGGCCGGGCATCGCATCGCCGACTTCCCGCATGTGTTGTATAGCCAGGACAAGCTGGCCGAGGTGGAGATTGTCCCAAGCGAGGTGGTGTGGGTGCTGGAGATACAGCTGTGCCACCCTACCGAACCTGTTGGGGCATTCTTCGAAGACATCCTGATTGGCGAACGCAAGCCGGGCGCTGCCAGGGCAGCTTGATACCGCATCAGCCCTTGAACCCGTAACAGGTTAAAGTGGGCAGCAGAAGGACACCCGACAAGGACGATTACCATGCAAGTACGCACGCTCACCCCTGACGACCTCCCCCAGGCCTGCGCCTTGTGCATGGATGCCTTCATGCAGGCAGTCGCGCCCACGCTGTCGGCGCAAGGTATCGAGACCTTTACCCAGGTGTCAGCACCCCAGGCGTTTGCCGAGCGTATGCAAGGTGGCAACCTTATGCTGGCGTGTTTTGTCGAAGGTGCTATCGCGGGGCTGATCGAGCTCAAGGAAGGCCGCCACGTTGCGATGCTGTTCATTGCACCAGGCCTGCAACGCCAGGGTATAGGCAAGCGCCTGATGAACGCAGCACTGGAGCATGCCAGCGCTGAGGTGGTGACGGTAAAGGCATCACTGTCTTCTGTACCCGCCTATCAACGCTACGGCTTCACCCTGGCAGGCGACGTGGGTGAGTTTGCCGGGCTGGTGTATCAGCCGATGGAAAAGCGCCTGCCGACCCAGCCAGCGTAGGAGCAACCTGGAGTCGCGACAGGGCCGCAAAGCGGCCCTGGCAATACTCTGTCTCAGCGCGTAGCTGGCAGAAATCCGCTCGCGAGGCACCCGCCGACCCCGAACCGACCAAGGGTGTGGCGGCTTGTCAACCCGCCATCAACCGTTGCCGCTTCAGGCGCCGAGCGAACACAGCACGCTTTGCAGCTTGTCTCGGGTGGTATTCGTGCACGCCTGCATGGGCTCGCGCAGCTCGTCTGCAATCAGGCTTTGCAGCTGCAATGCCGCCTTGACCACGGCCGGGTTGGGCTCGGCAAAGGCCACTTTGATCCAGGGCAGCAACTGGTAGAACGTACCACGCGCGGCGGCCCAATCACCGCTGTCAACCTGCTGCACCATGCGTACGTAAAGGTCGGCGCGCACATGTGCGGAGGCTGAAATGGCCCCTGCCCCACCCAGGCACAGGTTATTGAAGATCTGCAGGTCTTCACCGGCCAGCACCTGGGCGTGGCCGTCCTCGATCAGGGCCATGGTCGTCTCGCTGTCACCACCACAGTCTTTCACCGCTGCAATGCGTGGATGGCGCACGATACGGCGCAGGGTTTCACGTTCGATGCGTACGCCAGTGCGGTAGGGAATGTCGTAGACGATCACTGGCACGCTGGCGGCATCGGCCACGGTGGCGAAGAAGGCTTCGATGCCAGCCTGCGAAGGGCGGATGTAGCAAGGTGCGGGAACCAGCAGTCCGCCAATGTCACGTTGCTGGATTTCAGCCTGGAAGGCCAGCAACTCACGCAGGTTGTAACCTGACAGGCCCATCACCACCCTGCCAGGCTCCACCCAGGCCAGCACGGCATCCAGCACTGCCAGTTGCTCGGCCTTGGACAACGCCGCTGCCTCACCCGTGGTACCGCACACCACAAAACCGGCCACACCGTCTTCGAGCAGCTTCTTCACCAGCTTTTCCAGGCCTGGGAAGTCGATTTCATTGGCGCGCATTGGCGTGACGAGGGCGATCCAGATACCACGGAAATTCGACATGCAAAAACTCCTGATGTTGACCGAAAGTCAGCGTCAGCAGGGCGAAGAGTGGAAGTGGTGGCAGGGATACCTGGCGCCTTCTGTCTCGTCAGCCCACCTGACGAGACAGCGCGCCTCGGTCAGATGAGCGGCTGTTTCTTGGATTTCTTGGCAACGGCAACGCACGCGTCTGCCTGAGCGATGAAGCCCGAAGCGGAAATGGCGTGGTTGGATGTGGACATGCTGGCAAGCCCGTTGCGTAGGTATGGCTGGATAATGGCGGGAAAAGTCGCCACAGGCAAGCCCGCAGTCGCACGCTTCAAATCAGGCCTTGCTTCACCGCTATAGCAATGCAGTGGGTTTCAGGCGCCAGCCACACGAACCTGCTTCGGCGGCGTCTACCTACAGGCGAATGCTGTGATGTGCTGTATGGTTACCGGTTAAGCAAAAACCGTTTTCCGGAGACAAGCATGCTGCGTATCTTTGAACGTCGGCTCGACCCCTTCCCACCCGACGAGGTACCACCGCCGCCCGTTGGCCTGTTGCGCTTCATGTGGGCTTGTACCCGCGGCGCCCGTGGCTACATTCTGGCGCTGGCACTGCTCAGTGCCGGGGTGTCGATATACGAAGCCTGGCTGTTCGCGTTCCTCGGCCAGGTGGTCGACCTGCTCGCGTCCTGGCAGGCAGGCGGTACTGTTGGCCCCGAGGAAAGCCGTGTGCTGTGGGGTATCGGCATCGTCCTGCTGGTCAGCATCGGGCTGGTGGCGCTGCGCACCATGGTTCAGCACCAGGTGCTGGCGATCAACCTGCCGCTGCGGCTGCGTTGGGACTTTCACCGCCTGATGTTGCGCCAAAGCTTGTCGTTCTTTTCTGACGAGTTTTCTGGCCGGGTCACAACCAAGGTGATGCAGACGGCACTGGCAGTGCGCGATGTGCTGTTCACCCTTATCGAAATCCTGCCGGGGATTGGCGTGTATTTCATCGCGATCATTGCCCTGGCCGGCGGCTTTGCCCTGAAACTGATGCTGCCCTTCATTGCCTGGGTCGTGCTGTTCGGCTTGGCCATGCTGTATTTCGTACCCCGGCTGGGCAAGGTCGGGCAGGAGCAGGCCAATGCCCGGTCGTCGATGACCGGGCGGGTTTCTGACGCTTACACCAACATCACCACGGTGAAACTGTTTTCGCACTCCAACCGCGAAGCGCACTTTGCGCGCGCAGCCATGGAAGACTTCAAGCAGACCGGTTTTCGCCAGATGCGCCTGGTGAGCCAGTTCGAAATCGTCAACCAGGCGCTGGTGGCGGGCTTGATCTTTGGTGCCGGTGGCTATGCACTGTGGCTGTGGCACCAGGGCCAGGTCGGCACCGGGGCCGTGGCGGCAATCACCGCCATGGCCTTGCGCGTCAACGGCATGTCGCACTGGATCATGTGGGAAATTACCTCGCTGTTCGAAAACATCGGCACCGTGCAGGACGGTATGGCCACCCTCACCCGCGGCCCCAAGGTACAGGATGCGCCGGGTGCTGCAGAGCTGGTCACCACGGGTGGCGCGGTGAGTTTCGACAAGGTCAGCTTCAACTACAACGGCGAGCGCCAGGTGCTCAATGAGCTGACGCTGCACATTCGTCCAGGCGAAAAAGTCGGCCTGGTCGGCCGCTCCGGCGCCGGTAAATCCACCTTGATCAACCTGCTGCTGCGCTTCTACGACGTGGATAAGGGGGAAATACGCATCGACGGGCAGAACGTCGCCAAGGTCACGCAAGACAGCCTGCGCAGCGCCATCGGCATGGTCACTCAGGACACCTCGCTGTTGCACCGTTCGATTCGCGACAACATTGCCTATGGCCGCCCCGATGCTACCGAAGCACAGATCCGTGCTGCTGCGGCCAATGCCCAGGCCGACGGTTTCATCAGCCAGCTCAGTGACCGCCAGGGCAACAGCGGTTATGACACCCTGGTGGGTGAACGCGGTATCAAGCTGTCTGGCGGCCAACGCCAGCGCATTGCAATTGCCCGGGTGATGCTGAAGAACGCACCGATCCTGCTGCTTGACGAAGCCACCAGCGCGCTAGACTCGGAGGTGGAAGTGGCCATTCAGGAGAGCCTGGATGAGATGATGCAGGGCAAGACCGTTATCGCCATCGCCCACCGGTTGTCGACGATCGCCGCCATGGACCGGCTGATCGTGATGGATGAAGGGCACATCATCGAGCAAGGCACCCATGCCGAACTGTTGGCAAAACAGGGTACCTATGCACGGTTGTGGCAGCACCAGAGTGGCGGGTTCCTGGGTGAGGATCGGGGCGTGGCCGAGGCTGTGGAGTAATCAGAGGCCGGGGGCAGCCAGCGCATACCCAGGCTTCGAAAGCCTGCCCAGTCAATGCATTGCGCCCCTGACGATGTTCATAGTCGCTGCTCATCCGATAGCGCCGCCTGCACCCCATTGGCTGGCTGTTGCAATAAGCCTCGGGGCAAGCGGAAGCCTTTGAACGGTTGCTGGGTAATAGGATTGAAGGCTTTTTCAGCGTTAAGCCGATAGCGCATCACGCCATCTCCGGTCCGGAAGCTCAGGTCCACGCTGGTCGCCGTCCGGCCATTGAGCGCGCCGCGGCTGAGCAAGCGGAACATCGACCACGGGCCACGGTACTCCAGGCTGCTGCTGTTGCCATTTTGCCTTAGCAAGGTGAGATTGCTACGGACCTGCTGCCCCAGGGTATTGGGCCAGACAATACCCGTGATATGGCTTGGGCCATGGGTGTAGGCAATCAACTGGCCATCCAGGTCCAGCAGGCTGGTACGCTGGTTCGCACTGAGCCCCAAGGGCTCGATGCTGAACTGCACACTCAGCTGGCCACGCTGATCGAAGAAGGTTTCGCGGATGCGCTCCGCCAGCTCGAGCTGCTCGATCACGTCGGCACGAATCAGGGATTGCCCGTGCTGAGCGGACTGCAAAGCCTCAAGGTTGTCCTTCAGGAAAACCTTGAGATACCGATCATTAAACTGCTGCAGGCGCCCTTTCGGCCCGAAGAACGCCTCGAAGTCATCCAAAGAAGCATCGGGTGCCTTCACCACAAAGGGGTAGCGGCCTGCCAGGCGTTGCTGGAAAAAACTGTACACGTCAGCATCCCAACGTCGCTCCAGTTCGCGCAGTGCTTCGACGTTCAGCACCTGGGCAGTCTGGTCGGCGAGCTTTCTGATCTGGTGGCTGATAGGCTCCGGTAAACCTGTGGCAACACGTTGCAGGGTGCCGATCGGGTCCTGCCCTGTCATCGCAAAGCGCTGATGCACGGCTTGCAACGCGGCCTTGCCGCGGTCCGGGCTGTCCTGTACGGCCTTGGCGTAGTCCAGCACGGCCGCAACAGCGCCGAGGGTTTCATCGTAGTAGCTCGGCTTTTCTCCTGTCGCCTGCAGCATGGCGCCCAGGCCTGCAAACGCCCGCTGGATAGCCAACGCTTGTTGCTCGGGTTTTCCGGTTGCTACCCGCAGCGTACTCAGCTCACCCGGTGATTCAACAACTGCTGGAGACGCAAGCGAGGTGTTATCCCTGACCGTATCCAGCAGCCGTTGCAACGGTGCTGCGGGGCCGGTCAACTGCTCCAGGATCGCGACACCATGGTCCAGATCACGGAAGTCAGCCACCGTAAACGCGTTCAGGGCGCGCCGCCAGCTGTCAATGTAATCGGCGCTGTAGAGGTTATACAGCCGCTCGGTCAATGCATCGCGGTCGACGTCCGAATAGTCGAGTTGACTGCGCTCCCCCAATGCCCATTGATCAACCATCGCCATTTCAGCGAAGCGTTGGCTGTGCGGCTCGAAGTAATCCCTGAAGCCCTTGGCGGTGAGCATGCCGGCCAGCCTTACATCCTCCCCCCCTTGCCTTGACCCGGAAGACGGCTGGTACACCACATCGAACGCAGGCCCTACCTGGTGGCGCAGGTCCAGCCCGGCGTGCACCTGCTCGTACGATTGTTGTTTCAGCCCAGCGTAGACCCGCTGTGGCAACGGCAATTTGCGCAACGCCTGCTGCACTTCGCTGACCCGCTGGCGGTACTGCGGCAAATCGGTATCGGCATAGGCCAAGGCGTACTTCAGATGCTGCATGAGGTCACGCTGCAACTGACCCTGGCCAGGAAAGGCCCGTTGCCACTGACGGGCCATCCAGTCCTCGACCCATTCTGGCCGGCGGCTATTGCGGTCCTCGATCATCCGGTAAACCCTGAGCGCGGCCATTTGTTGCTCACTGCCAGGGGGTGCAGCGTTCATGGCATCGATCACACCACTGGCCAAGGCCGGCAAGAAACGTTTCGACAACAAGCTGAGGTACGCCTCATCAACCAAGGGACCAATGTTGCGCCCTTGATACAAGCCAAAATCGGCAACCACCGGCCAGGCCGCACGATAGTCGCCAAACACCGCCACCGCATCGCGAATCTGGTCCAGTGGCGCCAGCAGGTTGCGCCCGGTCGGATCAAGACGCATATCGACTTCGTGACCGCCGTACTCCTGGCTTTTGGCGAGCACACTGGCAGCCTTGGCGCCATTGATCTCGGCGTAACGCTGCCAGCTGGCAATGGCGATACTGAACGCCAGGATGCCCACACCAGAGCCCACCCACAACAAGTGGCGCTTGCTGCGCGCTACCCGAACATTGTCGCCCGCCAGCCCGGCTTCCTGGTAAATAACCCGCCTGAATGCTTGCTGGATGAAATAGACCAACGCCTTCCCCTGTGCTTTACCTTCACGCAGGGGTAGCTTCGTCGTGTAGGGCTGAGCCGCTTCACGGACAAAGGCATTGCGCATGTCGCCTTGCTGTACCACTGACGACCAGTACACACCACGCACCAAGGGTGGCGTGGTGAACCGGTCACTCGCCAGGGTTTCGCGCAAGAATGCCTGCAGTATGGGGCGCAACCCAATCAGCTGTGCATGCAGTGAGAACAGGCGTCCGCACGGTGCTGTCTTGCCCAGTACATCCAGCCGATCGATGACCTGCTCATGCAATTGGGTGAGAAGCCGCTCGTAGTGCTCGTCATACTCATCCAGCCAGGCGTCGAACGCGTCAACCGCATCCAGCTTGAAGGTGAACCCCAACAGGCTTTCACGCTTGGCGGCCGGAAGCTGGCTGTAGAACTGGTCGAAGCCGTCCAGCAGATCGAATTTGGTCAGTACCACGTACAGCGGCAGGCGCGCGCCCAATTGACTGCTCACTTCGTACAGGCGTGTGCGCAACCCATGGGCCAGCGCGACGCGCTGCTCGGGCTTGCCATGCAGCAGCGCCGGCAGGTCGACCACCAGCAACACACCATTGAGCGCCCGCTGGCTTCGCTTACGCTGCAGCCAGCCCAACAGGTGCTCCCATAACCGGGCCTGGATGCCGGGCGGCGCGGAGGCATTGGTGGGGTCGTTGGCCGCCGAGCCCACCGGTGGTTTTTGACTGATGAAAACGCCGGGCGGGTCGATGATCACGGCATCGTCGCTGACCCACCAGCCTACCGGATAGGCCAGTGCTTCAGCCTGTCGGCCCCGTGCCTGGGCCTGGTCGATACGCGTCAGGGTAAAGCGTTGATCGGTGCGGTCGATGAAGCTGCTTTTACCGGCCTGTTCGTCGCCCAACACCAGGTACCAAGGCAGCCGGTACAACGCGCGTCGCCCACCGGCATTGTCGAGATACCGCTCAAGCCCCTGGCTCAAGGCCCGCTCTTGCGCCTGCACGAACGGTAGCGCGACATCCTGTTCGGCGGCCAGTGCCTGCCGGCGCTCCGCTTGCAGGCGGCGAAAGCGCGTGCGCAGCACCCCAAGCCAGCACAGAAGCGGCACCAGCACGAGCACCAGGCTTGCCACGCTGCGATGAGCCACACTTGCCAGCGGCTGCTGCTCCCGCCACGTCCATTGCGGGCCAAGCCACCAGATAGCGACCAGCATCAGCAAGGCGCCAAGCCCTAGCAGCAGCGGCAGCGCCAGGCCAATGCGCGTTACCCACGGCCAGCCCCAACGTTTGAGTTGCGTCCATATTTGATTCATCGAGGCTCCTGATCCTTGTCTTGAACTGCCAGCACTGGGGATGCCGCATACTGCTGAAGCCGCTGAAACACCTCGGGCTCCCACGCACTGGCGGTGGTTTGCTGCATGGTTCGGGCAACGTTGGCGCACAGGTCCTGGGCCAGCCAGGACACACCCCGCGCGGCCAGCAGATCAGCTGCAATCACGGTGGTGTGGCAGCGCTCACGGGGAGCACGAAAGCCCGCTTGCAGCCCTTGCAGCCGAAGGAGCAGCGGTTCTACGCCACCGGTTTCCAGCTGGCTGACCAACTCCTCGCGCAAGCCGCTGAACTCCTGGGGGGTTGCACCTTGGCCAGACGGCCCTTGCGTGCCCTTGAGCCAGGCCAGGCACTGGTCGTCGACAAATACCAGCCCGTCGCTGAAGCACAACTGCTGCAGCGACGGCATGCGCTGTACAAACCGGGCGGTGGCACAACGGATGGCTTCGGCCACCTCGCACATCGCCAGCTGTGTGGCGACGGTCGCAGCCAGAAAGCTGCCACGAATCCAGAAGGGGCAAGCCGTCAGGCTCTTTTCAATACGCTGCAGCAAGGCGGGATCAACCGCCTTACTGGCAATGGCCTCTTCATAGACCCGCGTGATGTCCAGCGGCACCGCCATCAATTCCGTACGGTTGCCCTGCCTGACCTGGGGAGCAATCTGAATGTGCGCCCACAAACCGAAACGCCGTAACTGATAGCCGGTAGCGTCGTAAGGGTCCTGCTGGTTGATGAGCTCGGCCATGGACAGCACGGCCCGCCGTGTCTCACGCTCATTGCCCATCGACATGCGTGACACGGGTGTGGCGATGACATCGGCCAACGGCGCAGGCTTCTCGGTTGCAGCCGGCGCTTTGGGCACAGCAGCCTCGCCAACACCGTTGGCAAGTTCCGAGTACTTGCCTAGCAGGCGCTCAAGTTCGCCCAGTGCTGCCGTGTCCAGCTGCACCGTTTCCTGTTGTTGCAGGCGTTTCAAGGCAGCCTGCGCTGCCGCTGCGTGGGTCGGGGTGTAGGTAAAACGATCAAGACGCGGTAGCGCCTCGGCCAAGCGATCGATCACCAGGGCAACCAGCTTGCGTTTGCCCAGGAAGCCTTTCGGTCCTGGCTTGGGATGAGCGGCTTCCCAATAGCACTCGAGCATGCCGGCCAGCAACGCCAAGGTGCATCCCCACTGCTCCCAGCAGCCGCTACGCAACCATGCGGCACTCAGGTGCGCAACGATCCGCAAGTGCTTGCATTGCTGGCTCAGGTACTGACGGGACGCGTCTTCGATGTAGACCCAGTCGATCGAGGCTTCCTGCAGCCCACCCAGCTTGACCATCTCCTGATCAATGGCCTGATAGGTTTCGTCCTCGACATCGAACAGGCCAGCCGGAACTGCCGGATCAATCGGCGCGAGCAACCGAGTGACCTCTTCCCTGGATACCTGCGCTACCACCGACATGTGCTTCGCGCCCGGCTGATCAAGGGGTCCAGGCCTTGCGCATCGAAGGTCAGCCCGTCGACCTCGCCGTGATCACTCACAACCTCGATACGCTGGGCACCGATCAGCTTCCTGATCTGCTCGATGGCGGGCAGGCCCCGCCCGGCATCGAGCACTTGGCCGTTCTCCATCACTTGCCAGGGCGTCTCACGGGTAGACCAGCCCTCCCCGCTCAGGCGCACCTTGACCCAGCTTGCTTCGATCGGACGCCTGGCAATCAGCTGCAGCCGGGAGATGGCCTGTATGCAACTGATTGCCATGTAGGCACGTTCATCACCCGATGCGATGGCGGGCGCCGAAATCACAAGCGCTGGTGCGCCTGCCCCGTCCTGAGGCTGGCTCCCGATGCGAAACGTCAGGTCATCCGGTGCCCGTTCAGCTTCATTTGCCATCACACGCAACACCGTGGGGGCCTGCTGCTCCGGTGCAGACCACTGCCGTTTTGGCGTGTACGCCGGGGTGCCAGCAGCCTGATCGAAACAGGCCAGTCGCTCGACGTTGGACACGATCCGGGGACATTCCCGCGTGGAGCCTGCCAGCACCGGCTGCAGACAAAACAGCAACGAGAGACCAGCGCCATATGCACAGCGGTTAATCATCCTGAATTTACTCTCTGAATAGTACAAATGGCCTATATGACGCAAAGAACTTTCCTACAAATAGATAGCAATGCCCATGCACCCGCGCGACCAATTAAAACAAATCCAGCAGAAGCCTATTACACAGTACCGAATGCACACAAACAAATATTTCTTTACATCTTAAAGCTCGACCAAAGAGCACGCTTCCGTGCATCGTTTTCATAGGGAACGGACAAACAACCCAACCCATTAATCATATGTGGGAATCTTCCTACAAGACCGAGACAACAATAAACACAACTAGCACCTGAACATCCTACAGCCCAACAGGGAGTTGCGTACCGATGTCTAAAAATACGGGATCCGTTGCGCCGAAAGAACGCGTCAATATCAAGTATGTCCCCGCTACCAGCGATGAGCAGGCTGAGGTGGAGCTGCCGCACAAGATGCTGGTGCTGGGCGACTTCGGCCTGGATGACAACCGTGCGCTTGAGGACCGTCAGGTCATGCGCATCGATAAACATACATTCAACAGCGTGTTGAACGACGCCAACGTGAGCCTGGACGTAACGGTACCGTCCAGGCTTGGCACCGCCCCGGATACCGAGCTGGCCGTCCACCTGCAGTTCAGGTCCATCAACGATTTCGGGCCGGACCGGATCGCGCGCCAGGTGCCCGAGCTGAACAAGCTGCTGGCGCTGCGCGAAGCACTGGTCGCCCTGAAAGGCCCGCTGGGTAACGTCCCGGCCTTCCGCAAGCAATTGCAGCACCTGCTTAACAACGAGCAGGCGCGTAAGCAGCTCGCCCAAGAACTGGACCTGGTGCTCGAGGCGCCAGAACAAGATTGAGACAACGGAGCGTCCCCATGCCCAAGCCAAGCAGCACCGCCATCACCACAGACGCAACGGCCGACACATTGAGCAATGCCACCCTGCTCGACCAGATCATGGCAGAAACCAAACTGGTACCTGCCCAGGAGGGCTACCAGATTGCCAGGCAGGGCGTATCTGCCTTCATCACCGAAATACTCAAAAGCAATGACCCAGATCAACTGATCAACAAGCACCGAGCCGACCAGATGATTGCCGAGATCGACCGAATGCTCGGCAATCAGATGGATGCCATTCTGCATCAGCCTGAGTTCCAGCAGCTTGAATCATCATGGCGCAGCCTTAAACTTCTGGTCGACCGCACGGACTTCAGGGAGAACATCAAGCTTGAAGTCTTGCATGTCACGAAAGAGGACCTGCTCGACGACTTCGAAAATGCTGCTGACATTACCTGCAGCGGTATCTACAAGCATGTTTACACCGCGGGTTATGGCCAATTCGGGGGAGAGCCGGTTGCGGCCATGGTAGGCAACTACAACTTCGGCCCCTCTTCCCCTGACATCAAGTTGCTAAGTTACATGGCCTCCGTTGGCGCCATGTCCCATGCCCCTTTTCTTGCTGCACCTGCCCCCGAATTCTTCAATTTGAACAGCTTCGAGGAGCTGCCTAACCTCAAGGAAATAAAAGACCTCTTCGCCGGCCCTCGGCATGCCAAGTGGCGTGCTTTTCGTGAAAGCGAAGACGCCCGCCACGTCGCCCTGACCGGGCCGCGCTTCATGCTTCGCTCCGCTTACCACCCGCAGGAACAACCGATCGAGAGCTTCAACTACAACGAAGGCATCGCCGGGCAGCACGACAACTACCTGTGGGGCAATTCTGCTTTTCTGTTAGCCAGTTGCATCAACGACAGCTTCGCCCGCTACCGCTGGTGCCCGAATATCATCGGCCCCCAATCCGGCGGTGCTGTCGAAGACTTGCCGGTCCACCTGTACGAATCCCTGGGCCAGTTGCAGGCCAAGATTCCTACCGAGGTGCTGATATCCGACCGCAAGGAATTCGAACTGGCCGAAGAGGGCTTCATCGCCCTGACCATGCGCAAAGACAGCGACAACGCCGCGTTCTTCTCCGCCAACTCGGTACAAAAGCCCAAGCACTTCCCGAAAACCCCTGAGGGGCTTCAGGCACAGACCAACTACAAGCTGGGTACCCAGTTGCCCTACCTGTTCATCGTCAACCGGCTCGCCCACTACATCAAGGTGCTGCAGCGCGAGCAGATCGGCAGTTGGAAAGAGCGCCGTGACCTTGAGTCCGAGCTGAACAAATGGATCAAGCAGTACGTCGCCGACCAGGAGAACCCGTCTGCCGACGTTCGCAGCCGCCGGCCGCTGCGTGCCGCCCGTATTGAGGTCTCGGATGTTGCGGGTGACCCGGGCTGGTACCAGGTTTCGCTCGCCGTACGTCCGCACTTCAAGTACATGGGCGCGAACTTCGAGATTTCCCTGGTCGGGCGGCTCGATACGCAATGAGTGGTCTTTTTGATCGCCTGATGGTGGACCAGTGCATCTGCCGAGAGGCCTCCCGACGCGAGAGCGCTTCCCACAAGTTCGCCGCCATCAAGCGCCACCTCGAAACACTGCTGAATGCCCGCCAGGGGTGCTCCCAGAGCAGCCCTGAGCTGGGCCTGCACGACTTCAACGGGCATGACGTGAGCAACGGCGACTTGCTTGTGCAGGTGAGCGCGGATATCCGCCGCACCCTCCAGCGCTTCGAGCCGCGCATACAGGTACGCACGCTCAACGCAGTGCCCGATACCCATGCCCCGCTGGAGCTGCATTTCAGGCTGGATTGCCTGGTACAGGTCAACAACCACGCAGAGCAGCTGCAACTCGAGCTGCTGGTCGATGGGCACAACCGCTACACGCGCGTGAGGTGATCCATGTCACTGAGAGACCGTTTCAGCGAAGAACTGCGTTACCTGCACGAACTGGGGAACGACTTTGCCAAGGACAACCCACAACTCGCGCGGTTGCTTGGCAAAGGTGCCAGCGACCCCGATGTCGAACGCCTGATGGAAGCCTTTGCGTTCCTGACCGCCAAGCTACGGCTGAAGCTGGAAGACGACTTGCCAGAGCTGACCCATCCCATGCTGCAGTTGCTCTGGCCGAACTACCTGCGGCCGCTGCCCAGCGCGACGATCATCAAGTTCAGCCCGGTGAGGCAATCCCTCAGCCAGTCACAGCGCATCCCAAAGGGGTCGCGGCTGTTCTCGAAACCGGTAGACGGCGTGGCCTGCGAGTTCCGCACCTGTACAGCGGTCAACATTCATCCGTTCGAGATCGACACGGTGGCAGCCACCCAGACATCCGACAGTTCTGTGATCTGCATCGGCCTTCAATCACTGGCCGAGCGGCCGTTGAACAGCCTGGGCTGTACCAGCCTCGACTTTTACCTCAGCGGCGATACTCGTACCGCCCGCACGCTTTACCTGTGGGTTTCCCAATACCTCAAGCATGTCAGCGTGACCATCAATGACGTGGTTCGTCGGCTGCCGGCAAACAGCATCGCATTCCCAGGGTTCAGCCCCAACGACGCCTTGCTGCCTTACCCACAGAACGTCTTTGATGGCTACCGGATCCTGCAGGAATACTTCGCATTCCCCCAACGCTTCCACTTTTTCAGCGTTACTGGGCTTGAAAAGATCTGGCCAGCTCATGACAGCCAGCAGGTAAACCTCGAATTTCACTTCACGCGCCAGCTACCCGACTCGCTGCGTGTCGGCAAAGCAGATTTCAACCTGTTCTGCGCACCTGCGGTCAACCTGTTCCAGCACAGCGCCGAGCCCATCGACCTGTCCGGCAAGGACGCCATGGTTCCACTGAAGCCCAAGGGCACAGCGCCGTACGGCTACGAAATCTTCAGTGTCGACCAGGTGATCAGCACCCGAACGACGACTGACGGGAACACCGGTGAGCACCTTCGGACCTTCCGTCCCTTCGAGTCATTCGCCCATGAAATCGAGCACGTCCAGGGGCGCACGGCGCTGTATTACCGCTGCCAGCTGGAAGAGTGCCTGCACGGCAATGGCGTCATGCATCGAATCGCCTTCGTCCGCGCCGACGCCAACAGCTACATAGGCGAGCTGGAAACCGCGTCCATCGACCTCACTTGCACTAATCGGGACCTCCCGCTGGCGCTGGGCATCGATGACATCAACGTTCTGACCGAACTTACGCCGCCTCTGGCCACCTACACCAATCTCTGTACACCCACCCGCCCCTGTCGCCCGGTGCTGGACGGCCAGTTGCAGTGGGCATTGATCTCCAACATGTCGCTCAACTACCTGTCCTTGCTCTCGGTAGAGCCGCTGAAAGCGGTGATCCGCGCCTACGACTTCATGGCCCTGCACGACATCCAGCAGGCCCGCACCACCCGTAAACGCCTGGAAGGTATGCGCGACATTCATACGCAGCCCATGGATTGGCTGATCAAGGGGCAACCCATTCGCGGCCTGCACACCCGGCTGAAACTGGACCAGACCGCCTTCCTCTGCGAAGGCGACTTGTACCTGTTCAGCTGTGTGCTCGCTCATTTCTTCGCCCTGTACGCCAGCATCAATTCCTTCCACCAGCTGGAAGTGATCAACACCACCAATAACGAGCACTACACATGGCCAATACAGACCGGCAAGCAACCGCTGATCTAGCCGACAAGCTGCTTTGCGAAGCGCACCAGTACAACTTCTTCCAGTTGCTGGAGCGGTTGCACGGGCTGCATGGCGATGACCTGGAACCCCGTTGGCCGGACAAGGCCACCCGGCGGCGCGTGCGCCTGGCCTGCGACCCACGGCTGACCTTCCCTGTTTCGGACGTGTACAAAGCCCAGCGGATGCCCGCTGAGGAAGCGCGCTACCGCATCATTGCCACATTCCTGGGGTTGCACGGCACCGATTCGCCATTGCCCACCTATTACCTGGAACAGGTGGCGTATGAACATGCGCATGGCATCGGTGTACGGCCGGCCTTCTTCGACTTCTTCAACCACTACCTGCTCAGCCTGTTGCACCGTATCTGGCGCAAGTACCGCTATTACATCCGCTTCCAGCCAGGTGCCAGTGACGGGTTCTCGCAGTACGTGTTTGCCCTGCTTGGGCTTAACGACAAGCAGTTGCGAGGGGACACGGCGCTGCCCTGGAGCCGCCTGCTCAGTTTTGCCGGCGTGATCGCCAGCCGCAGCCGTGCGCCGGGCACTGTGGCCGGCATCATTGCGCACTGCTTCGACCTCAAGCAGGTGCACATCCGCGAGTTCGAGACGCGATCAGTCGTCACGCCGTCCAGGCAGCTTGCAAGGCTGGGGCGGACCAACGGCCAGCTGGGCAGCACGTTCATGATCGGCAGCCGCACGCGCACTCGCAGCAGCAAGTTCACCATCGTGATCAGCGAACTCGACCAGACACAGCTGCGGGACTTGCTGCCCAGCGGCATCAACTTCGGCCGTTTGCGTGCACTGATCGACTTTCTGCTGCGTGACGGGCTGGCCTATGACCTCGAACTGCGCCTTAAGCAGAGCGCGTTGTCCCCCTTCTGCTTGCACCGCAGCCAGGGCGCATACCTGGGCTGGACCAGCTTCGTCGACGACCGGCATGGCCAGATCAGCCCGGTTGTACGCATCCGGGGGCGCTCATGAACACAGTCACCTTGAGCATCACCAACCTCGACCAACTGCAGCACGGCGTTACTGCTCGGCACCTGTTCGATTGCAAGGGCGGCACCATCGGCAGCGGGCGAGCAAACTGGCAGATCAATGACCGCGATCAGACCGTTGCGCCCATCCACTGCGAAATCCGCTGGATCGAAGGCAGCTTCTGCGTGATCGACCACTGCCACCGCACCTACCTCAATGGCAGTGCCAACAGCCTGGGGCCGCTTCCACCCAGACGCCTGGTTGAGGGTGACCAGCTTCTCATTGGTACCTATCGGCTACAGGTTCAGTACACCCAGGATCAGGCCTGCACGCGCTCGCTGGAGGACCTGTTCAACCCGGACCCGAGGGTGCTCGACCGCCTGATAGCGGAAGCGCCTGCACCCGCTTGGCCGGCACAGCCTTCTGCCCCCCAACCAGCCGTCGAGATCTCCTCGGTCTTCAAAGCAGCCATGGGGAATGACCCTCTGGCAGCGCTGGACGCAGCAGACGGTGAAGGGGCACTCCGAGAAAGCCCGCTGCAGCGCCTGATTGCCGGAGCATACCCATGAAGCCTCATCCACTTCTGCTCGCCAGCCTGCTGCTTGCGCTGGTCGTGCCCACCGGCTGTACCTCTTTGAGCAGAATGAGCCAGGTGGCCATGGACCACTCGTTGCCCATCGGGCCGCCCAAGGATCACCCGACCGAGGTCGCATTCAGCATCAATGCCAGCCCTACCCTCAACGGCAATCCGAACAGCCTTGACGTCGCAGCCGAACAGGATAGCGCCCTGGAGCCCAGCCCCTACGCTGTAACCCTGAGTGCTGGCGACCCCTATGCGTTGACCGAAAAAATCGGGGTTCTGTTCGAATACCTGCAAGCGCAATTCCCGGCCATGTCCCCCGTCGAGCTGGACGAAGGAGACGAAAGCGACCCGGCGCGCTCGCCCCTGGAAGAAAGCGGCCCCGGCAGCTACGACGACCCTCAAGTGGCGTTGACCTTGCCGCGCACCACAAGCGTTGCCTCAGCGCTGGTCGCTACGCCCATTGCCATCACGATCCTGCAACTGCGCGACGACTCACTGCTGCGCAACACCGTGTACCAGCTACTGGAGCAGGACCCAGCCAAAGCGCTGCGCAGTACCTACATCCGCAGTGACGATTACCTGCTGCGCCCTGGCCAGTTCAAGTACATCCCGTTCGAGCCTATCCACGCCGAAACCCGCTTCGTCGCGGTGATTGCCGATTACCGAGGGCATGAAAACGCCAGTTGGCGGCAAGTTCTGCGCATTCCGCCGCGTGGCCGCCAGATCATGCTGTCGGTGCTGGTCAACGACACGCACATCGTGCTCAAGGAAGAAGACTGATGGCGCCTCAACACCCTTTGCCCTTCCTGCTTACTCACGCTGACACGGAGCGCCCATGAGTTCACGCAATCCCGTTCTCTGGCCCGAAGGCCTGTTCGTCAAACCACAGCATTTCCAGCAGGCGACCAGGGCCAGCGAAGCAGCCCTGCACCAGCGCCTCGCCAGCCTCAACGCAGCCTTCTACGGCTTCAGCGAACTTCAGTTGAGCGACGAATACCTGAGCCTGGGCAAAGTCGCCATCACCCGGGCGCGAGGTGTGATGCCGGACGGCACGGTGTTCGACATTCCCGCCGACCTGCCGCCACCGCCGCCGCTGGAAATCGGCGACGATGCGTGCAAAGACAGTGAGGTGTATCTGTGCCTGCCGCTGCGTACCGATGGCGGCCGCGAAGTGAGCTGGCCCGACAATGCAGCCAATTTCCGCTATACCGCCCAGGCACAGGAAATCAAGGATACCCACACCGCTGACGGTGACCTGGTGCAGGTAGACCTTGCGGTGCCCAACCTGCAGCTCAAACGCAAGACCGAAGACAGCAGCGCCTACACCCGCCTGGCCCTGGCACGTATTCTGGAACGGCGCCCCGACGGCAGCCTGCAACTGGACGAAGCGTTCTACCCCACCAGCGTTTCGGTGCGGGCGGTGCCAGCGCTGCAGCGGTTTCTTGAAGAAATCACCCATACCTTGCGCGAGCGGGCGCGCGGCCTCGCCACGCGGATTGGTGCCTCGGGCCAGTCCGGGATCGCCGACATTCGCGACTTCAACCTGCTGCAGGCCATGAACCGTTGGTGGCCATGCTTCCAGCATCTGGCCAGGCAAGCGCAAACGCACCCCGAGCAGCTGTACCTGTGCATGAGCCAGGCCTGCGGCGAATTCGTCACCTTCACCGACCAGAACAGGCTGCCGCAGGAGTACCCCGCCTATCACCACACCGCGCTGCGCACCTCTTTCAAACCACTGGAAGACACCTTGCGTCGGTCTCTGAGCACCGTCTTGCGGCCACGCGCTGTTTCACTACCGCTGGAGAGCGAACAATTCGGCGTGATGACGACCACGCTGGAAGACCGCCGGCTGATCGACGAAGCCGACTTCATCCTCGCCGTGCGCGCCAGCATGCCACCACAGGCGTTGCGCCAGATGTTCATCCAGAAAGCCAAGATCACCTCGCTTGAGTCACTGAATGACCTGGTGCCGCTGCAATTGCCGGGCATCCCTTTGTTGCCATTACCCGTGGCGCCCCGCGACCTGCCCTTCCATGCGGGCTTCAGCTACTTCGAGCTGGACCGACGTGACCCGGCCTGGGCGTGCATGAGCAAGGCGAATGGCTTCGGCATCCACATTGCGGGCGACTTCCCAGGGCTTGAACTGCAGTTCTGGGCGATCAGGAGTGAGTGACATGGGAAAAGACAACAATACGCCCACCGATGAAAACAACGCTGCAGTCAACGCGCTTGATTCAACCCTTGAAAAGCCAGTACCCGCCCCCCGGGCTGCGGCAACCAATGCGCAAGTATCCACGGACAAACCTGAGCCCTTTTCCGAAGGCTACCCCGCTGACCCGGAATTTCAGCTGCGGGGCGGCTTCGCCAACCTGATGCTGGATGCCGCATCGCCGTTGTTCGGCTTGGTTATACGCCTGCGTACGCTGGACGAGCTGCCAAACATCCAGGACGTGCACCAGCAAGTGCGCGGCCAGATCGACAACATCCAGGAAGAAATGCGCCAGCACGGTTACGAGCCGGCTCAGTTGCTGGCGTACTCCTACGGTCTGTGCCTGTTCATAGACGAGGCCGTTATGGAGCGCCCCTGGGGCAAGAGCAGCTGCTGGAGCCAGGAGCCGCTGCTCAGCATCTTCCACGACGAGACCTGGGGTGGAGAAAAAATCTTCACGGTGATTACCCGCCTGATGCAGGAGCCCAAGCGTTACCAGGACGTACTGGAGTTCATGTACTACGCCCTGTGCCTTGGGCTGAAGGGCAAGTACGCGCTCGCGCCGAAAGGCGAAGAAACACTCAACGCACTGATTCACCAACTGCACGGGATCATCCGCGAACTGCGCGGCCCCACCCCCGAAGAAGTCTGCGACCCCTACACCAATGTGGCCCCACGCAACTTCCGCATGAGCCGGCAATGGCCCTGGTGGAGCCCCTTGGTGATTTCCGCCATCGCCATGGCGGTGGCTTACAGCATCTATAGCTATCGCCTGCACCTGATCACAACCGAGGTACTGGAGTCGCTCAACGGCATTTTGCAGCAATAGCCAACCGTGACACAGCACCACTGAATGCAACGAATACGCGAGGCTTTCGCCTCGCTGACAAGCCCATCGTTTCCGATGGCCACGCCACCGTGGTGCGCGTGCTTTACCCACATGGACGCAGGAGTAACTGCCATGCCAACACCCGCTTACATCAAGATCGTAGGCCAGACCCAAGGCAACATCACCGCGGGCGCCTTCACCGCTGACTCCGTCGGCAACGTGTTCCAACAAGGCCATGAAGATCAAATTCTGGTTCAGGAAATCAAGCATGAGGTGACTACGCCCACTGACCCCCAGAGCGGTCAACCGAGTGGCCAGCGCGTGCATAAGCCTTTCATATTCACCAGTTCACTGAACAAAGCTACCCCCCTGATGTATCAGGCACTTGCCACCGGCGAAATGCTGCCAACGGTCGAGGTCAGCTGGTATCGCACCTCGTCGGAAGGCAAACAAGAGCATTTTTTCACCACCACGCTCGAAGACGCCACCATCGTCAGCATCAATACCGTGCTTCCCCACGCACTCGACAAAGACAATGAAAACTACACCCAGCTGGTTGAAGTATCGCTGGCGTATCGAAAGATCACGTGGGCTCACGATGTAGCCAATACCGAAGGCTCTGACGACTGGCGCGCACCCGCCGCCTGACCTGTGCAAATGCCCCGGGCAGGCCATGCCCGCCCGGGCTTTGTGTTGATTCAGACGGCGGACAAGGATCTTTTATGCCTAGCCAATCTGATTTGCGCTACAGCTTTGAGGCACTCGTTGGCAACGCTGAGTTCGAAGTGGTGTCGTTCGAACTACGAGAAGGGATCAGCACACCCTTCGAACTGGAGCTGAAATTGATCAGCTTCGAGAACGATATCGACTTCGGCCACCTGCTCGACAAACCGGTGCTCTTCACCATCTGGGAAGGCGGACGCCCAGTACGCTACGTGCACGGTCTGGTCAGTCGTTTCAGCCAAGCGGAAAGTGGCTTCTACCGCACCTACTATGACGCGCTGATCGAGCCACAGCTGGCCCGTGCCAGCCTGCGTTCGAACTGGCGCATCTTCCAGCAGAAGACCGTGCCGCAAATTCTTGAACTGATGCTCAAGCGCCAGGGCATCGACCAGTACGCACTACGCGCCAGCCTGGACCACCAGGTGCGCGAATTCTGCGTTCAGGCCGGCGAAACCGACCTCGACTTCATCGCCCGCCTGGCGGCCGAAGAAGGCTTTGTCTACCGCTTCGAGCACAATGAAAAACGCCATAAGCTGATCATCACCGACAGACTGCAGTCACTCGGTCTGATAAGTCACGGTGTCATCAAACACGAGGACGACGCCGAAGGCTTCTACCGTGAGCGTGAACCGTCAGCCACAGCCACCGTGCTGTACCATTCCAGCCACGGCGGCGACCAGCCTCAACCGTGCCTACGGCGCTTGCGCTACAGCGAACAGGTGCGTACTGCACGGCAGGTTCAACGCGACTACACCTTCACCCACCCGGCCTATCGTCAGGAACACAGGGCCTCGGGCCCGTATCTTGAGCACCAGTCCACGGACTATGAGTGCTTCGACTACCCCGGCCGTTACAAACGCGATGCCGTTGGCAAGCCGTTCACCGAAAACCGCATCACCGGCTTGCGCCATGACGTGCGTATTGCCCAAGTGCAAGGCGACGATGTGCGCTTGCAACCAGGCCTGAGCTTCACCCTGACAGGCCACCCGCGCGAAGACCTGAATGTGCATTGGCGGGTCAGCACGGTTCGCCACGAAGGCAGCCAGTTCACCAGCCTGCAGGAAGAAGCTGCCGGGGCCGACCAGGGCACACGTTACGAGCAAAAGGCGGTACTGGTGCCTGGCAGAACCGAGTGGCGCCCAGCCCCGTTACCCAAACCACGCGTTGACGGCCCGCACATGGCCACCGTGGTGGGGCCGCCCGGTGAAGAGATCTACTGCGACGAATGGGGCCGGGTCAAGGTCAGCTTCCCCTGGGACAGAGAAAGCCAGGACAACGCGTTCAGTTCCTGCTGGGTACGCGTCTCCCAAGGCTGGGCCGGCGGCAGCTGGGGCTCGATGGCCATCCCACGGATTGGCCAGGACGTGATCATCCACTACGTCAACGGCGACCCCGACCAGCCGATGATCACCGGCCGTACTTACTGCGGTAACCAGCTGCCACCGTACGACCTTCCCCGTCACAAGACCCGCATGACCATCAAGAGCCAGACCCACAAGGGCGATGGCTTCAACGAGCTGCGCTTCGAGGACGAACTGGGCCAGGAGGAAGTGTTCATTCATGCCCAGAGGGACCAGAACAATGTGGTCAAGCACGATGAGACTACGCAGGTCGGCAATGACCGCAAAGAGCAGGTCGATCACGACGAATCGATCCTGATCGGCCACGACCGTACGGAAACGGTTGGCAATGACGAGCACATCACCATCGGGCAGGACGCCGCGCTCGACATCGGCAGAAACCACACGATCAGGATCGCCAAGGACCGTGTCGAAAACATCGGCAATCACCGTCACGACCAGATCGCCGCCAATCACCACACCCGTATCGGTGGCAACTTCGAACAACGGGTCGAAGGGCATGCCGAGCTGGAAGCCCGTGGGGATATCCGCAGACGTACTCGCCGTTATGAACTTCGAGCCTCGGAAGCCGTGGTCATCCAAGGCCCTGGTGGCTCCATTCGAATCGACGAAACGGGCATCACCCTGGACAGCCCGACGATTCGCATCACCGGCCAGATGCTCAAGTCGGCAAATGGGACGACAAGCCCCTTTTCCATCAGCAGTGCACCGAACACCGGCAAGCCTCTGGAGCGCTTGTGTGGGCGCCGCCCTGATGGTACCTGCCCCCTGCCCGATTGCCGCTGTATCCGAGGGCCAGGCCAATGACTACAACGCCATCACCTGCTCCGCGCAGCGAAGACTTTGCTCACAACTGCCGCTTTCTGCTGCTCATGACCAGGGCAATCGAGCACTGGGCCTATCGGCCCATCCCGCAGGAAGGTGAACTGGTTCCTGCTTATGCCCCATCGGTACTCGAGCTTATCAACGCTGTCAGCCGGAATACTCAAAAGGCATGGTTATGGAAGAACAGCGCCCTGGATGACCGTCATGAGTTTGGGCCTTTGCTGGTGGACGTTGCAGACGCTCACGAGCTGCTTGCCCATGCAATCACGACCTGGATGCCTATCGGTGGAGCCATCGCGCTGGATGCCGAGGTTGGCCTGGCAGCGCTGGCAGACCACTTCACCAGCCTGGTGCAGGTCGTGCTCCCTGATCAGAGCGTTGCCACTCACCATGTCACACCGGACCATCTTGCAGCCTGGCTGAATGCGCTGGACGACGACCATCGCAAGGCCTGGCTTGGCCCGGTGTCTCGGTTGGCATGGCGAGTCAACTGGGGGCCGGCTCATGAGTGGAAAACACACGAAAACAAGCCGATTGCTGCTCGCTCAAGATCAGAGCTGCCTTTGACCCTCCACCCGCTTGAACTTGATCGGCTGCAAGCAGGCATGCACGAGCACTTTGTCCTCTCATTGGCGCATGAGGTCTTGGCCATGCCGCCCCATGCCAACCATACCTTGGCGGACATACGCCTATGGATAGAAACACTCCTGCCGCAACTGACAGCCCTCAATTTCCGGAGCGAGGAAGTTGCGGGCCAATTCATTCGGCTGATAGCCGGGCACATGTGGCTGATGAGCAATGACAAGGCAGGAAAAATCTACACCAACCTCGAAGAGTCGCCCCAGGCCCGCCTTCGCGAGCTCCAGGCACTGGTCGAAAGCAAGGAGCCTGCCCATGACTAATGCCTCCGTCAGCAGCGCCACCTCCGGCCCGGCCTGCAGCGCACGCGTGCCCATCCTGCCGGTGCGCTACGCCATCGTACCCCGCACCGGCGACGCCCCCGCCTGCCGCTATGCCGATGCAGGCTTCAACCTGGAACAAGGCTTCGCCCCGCTGCAGCACTCGGCCTACACCCTCCGCGCTGTGCGCCCAGGCTATGTCTACGTGTTCATGAAAGGCCCTCTGGGCGAAAAACTGGTCATTCATGAGCACGTCGGCGCGGGCCTCTACAAGGAGATGCGCTACCAAGGGCTGGAGGACTACCACCGCCGTGAGCGCTACCTGTCTGGCCAGAGCATCGGCTGGGTATGGGCCGACACCTGCCAGGACACGGCCAAGGAAGTGTGGATCGGCTACAGCCCGCACCTGTGGACCAACGCCATCACCGCCCGTATCACCGGTTCGGCAGCCCTGCGCAAACGGCACATGCGCCAGCTGGACATGGCCGAGCTGGTGAGCGGCAACCCGGCGCCGTCCACCCAGCCCCATGTGTTGCCAGTGAGTGCCCTGCAAACCTGGGTCGAAGACTTCAAGCCAACCGAGCGGCGCATGCCGCTGACCTGGAGCAGCGACCCGGTCACCGAAACCTTGCCCATCGGCAACCTCAATGCCATCGCCCGCCACTACCCCTGGACCCAGCCGAAAGTGCCAGTGGTGGTGGCGCTCGCCGACGCCGAAGGCATGGCCCTGGACCTGAGCCTGTCGGTCTCGGCCTACCAGCATCAATTGCGTGACCTGATGCCGGCCGAGCAACTGGAGCACACAAGACCCGCCCAACCTCCCGAGCAGGAGCGCGTGCCAGCGTGTTACCGGCTGGATGCCGAACAGCTCAGCCCGCAGAGCCGCGACTTTCACCATCGCAACCTGGTCGCCATGCTGCTGAACAAGACGCTGGAAAGCCTGTACCCGGCGGATGCCCCTTCACCGGAACTGGCCGCGTTCAGGCTGGGCACGTCACGCCGGGGGCCTGCCCTGTCGCCGGCCGAGTCCCATTTCCAGGCCCTCACCCATGAAGATTACTCCCCCAATGGCGCGCGCCTGGCACAGCGCCTTGATGTCGACAAATACCGGCGCTTCCTCGCCGAACGCGACGCGCTGGAACGGCGGATTGCCGCCCTGCGCAACCTGGCCTTGCAAGCCAGCAACGATCATGACGCCTGGCTGGCGACGGCCGAATCCCAACACATTGATAACCCCTACAGCCTGGCTGCGGCACTGGCCTGTTACGACCGCGACGAACGCACCTCCGCCCGCGGTCTGGAAATCTCACTGGCGTTGCTGATTCACCCGATGGGCCAGCCGACACCCGGCACCGAAGATCATGACCGACGCTTCAAACGCCTGGAGCAATGGCTGGACCAGCACGACAGCCCGCTTTACACCGCCTTGGCGCCGTTCAACCCGTTCAAGGATAAAGCCGATTCGATCGGCTCTTTGTTCGGCGCCAGCGACAACGTGATCGAAGGGCTGGCTGGTCGCTTCCCGGCCATGGCTGACATCACCGACCTCACCGCCCAATCGGTCAATGCCGTGGTGCTCAAGCGCCTGCGTGGCCAAACCCGTTGGGATGCCAGCCATGGCCTGCGGCGGCAAGTGTTGCTGGCAGCGCGCGAGGCCAATGCCGAGAAAGCGCTGGGGTTGTTGGCGGCGCGCTATCGAATCACCGAGCAGGCCATTACGGAAAATCCCTTTAGCCAGGAGGTGCAGCGGTATTTGAAGAGCGGCATGGCGCAGGTTGAAGAGATGAAAGCGTTGCGCATATCAGGAAGCCGCACGGTGTCCATCGAGCTGACCACCACTGCACGGGTGAAACCCAACTTTCTGGGGTTGCTCACCTCCGGCGGTGGTGGCGGTTTAAACGCGGGGATGCTGTGGTTCAACATCTTATCGCTCAAGACGGCTTACAACAGCCTGCAAAAGAGCGACGCACCGGAATACACCATGGGGTTCGCTTCATCTGTTTTCGGGGTGATCGGTGCAGCGGCGGCGACATTGGTCAGCGTGCGGGCGACGCAAAAGGCCATGATGTTGAAGTGGATCTCAACGGCGCCAGGCATGGCCTTTGGTAACGGCATCATCAACTTTCTGACGAGTAATCTTTTCGCGCGGGCATCAGGCTACCCGGCGATAATAATTGGGTTTTCCTCAGATATTTTTAAGGCAGTACGTCAATGGCAGAACGGCAATCTTATTTCAGGCTTATATACAGCGGCCGCCAGCGCGACTACTGCTTTAGGTTCGATTCTTGTTCTAGAAGGAAGCCTTGCCATCGCGGGCACGACAGTCCTCATTCCTTTTGCAGGCTGGACAGCAGCTGGAATCGCCTTGATCGGAGCAACTTTGATCGGTGGAGGACTATTCCTCTACTCAAAAGCACACTCCCGCCTTCACAGCCCTTTAGAATTATGGGCCAGCAGAAGCATATTCGGGACAAGGGAAAGTGATGGAGAAATACGGGAGAATATAGAGTTAGACTTTGATAAAAAATTGCCACCCTTTCGCCACATCCACGAAGAAATCAAGTCATGGCAGATTGAATTTCTCTCACCGAAAGCATTGTTGGCACCGTATTCTGAGCAGCTCGGCTTAGGCGCCCTAACGACACATTTGGATATAAATAACAAATGGCCAACACCTGACTGGGCAACAATTATCCATACACAGGTCATTAAACAAAACGCAACACTCGAGCTAACTATACTTTTACCAGAATTCGTATTAGGTCAAAGCGAATGGTCAGGGAGCTTAGTGAGCCAGAATCTCGACAGGCAGACAACCCCACTCCAAATAACCCCTGACTGCCATATCACCCCAGCAGGCTTATTACTTCATTACAAAACTGATGCTAGACAAATCAGGTCTACCACGCTAACGATTAATTACTATGCCAACCAAGGACTGGATGACGACACCCCTTCTACTACCACTATTCATCTGGAACGCTAAACCTATGGCGACTATCTGGTTTTTTAATCAAGCCCACAATTCAGGATTCAAGCCAAAAATTTCCGGACAACTTATTCAAACAACCAGTTCACACTTATGCCTGCGAAACCCTTGGGTGTCCGACTCTGTATTCATGGGAAAAATCTACACAGCCATGTTTCTATTTACCTGGATATTCTCATGCTGCAATCTCATTAACGAAAATATAGATTACTCAATCAACGGCGGCGACATTTTCATTGCCATCTTGATCTCACTCCCCTTTATTTTTACCCCATTCTTAGCCTACAGAATGCTTCTCATAAAAAACTTATCGAACATATATTTAAATCGACACACAAAGAAAATCTACTATAAGCGATTCAAAAAACTCATAATATTTGACTGGAGCCAAGTCGCAGGCGGTCTTTTCAGTCGCACAGAATTCAGTGGTTCCTCCTTCACCACCAGCTATGCCCTCGCCTTCGCCCCCCGCCGGGAAGACGGCAGCCTTCACCAAAAAGACTGCCTGTGGGTCGACAGCAACGAACCCACCGAACCCGGCGTCAAGCATGTGGCCGAAGTGTGGGAATACCTCCGCCACTTCATGGACCACGGCCCGGACAAACTCCCCCCGCCCGGTGAACCCAACTGGTGGCACAAGCCACTGCACGCCATCTGCCTGACCCCGGCAGAAGCCTGGCGCCACTATGCCCCCTGGCGAACCGGCGAGCCCGGTGAAATGCAGGGCAAAAAGAACTGGCAATTGCCGTTCTGGGCCGTGCTGTTTCCCTACAACCTCTCCGTCGCCCTCTGCTGGTATGGCATCTGCCGCCTGTTCAACGTCCGAGCAGCGCCACCGCCTCCCGAAGCATTTGAGGAGGCCCCAGCGCATTCAACCAAAAAAGGGAAGCGTACATGAGCGACACCTCCGTCAGCAGCGCTACCTCCAGGCCCTGTCTGCAGTTCACGCGTCCCCATCCTGACGGTGCACTACACCAACGTGCCAGGCACCCGCGACTTCCCGGCCATGGCTGAGACCCTGTCATTTTTTCGTCTGGAGCACTGATCATGGCAACCATCTGGATATTCAATTCAACGTCATACTCCGGACACGCCCCTGCAATTGGAGGGCAGTTGGCAAACGTATCCAAGAATACCTTGTGCCTGAGAAACCCATGGATAACAGATTCCGTGTTTATGGGGAAACTATACTGCGCAATGACGATCACACTGCTGATAGGCACTTACCCTTATCTACCCCCTAACATCTCGAAACTTTACAACGAAGACATTTTATTGATGCTTTTATTATTAATAACCCCCTTCGTTTTCACTCCTTTCCTAGCTTATCGAATTTTCTTTATAAAGGGCTTATCAACCATCTGCCTCAACCGATCAACCCAAAAAATCTACTACCAACGTTTGAGCAAGGTATTTGTGTTTGAATGGAGTAACACCGGAGGTGGCATCTTCAAACGCACCGAATACGGCGGTTCATCCTTCAGCACCAGCTATGCCCTCGCCTTCGCCCCCCGCCGCGAAGACGGCAGCCCGCATCAAAAAGACTGCCTCTGGGTCGACAGCAACGAACCCACCGAACCCGGCGTCAAACATGTCGCCGAAGTGTGGGAATACCTGCGCCACTTCATGGATCACGGCCCGGACAAACTCCCCCCGCCCGGTGAACCCAACTGGTGGCACAAGCCACTCCACGCCATCTGCCTGACCCCGGCAGAAGCCTGGCGCCACTATGCCCCCTGGCGAACCGGCGAGCCCGGTGAAATGCAGGGCAAAAAGAACTGGCAATTGCCGTTCTGGGCCGTGCTGTTTCCCTACAACCTGACCGTCGCCCTCTGTTGGTACTGTGTCTGCAAGCTTTTCAATGTCCGTGCAGCGCCACCACCGGCGGATGCTTTCGAAGGGGGGGCTGCTAAGCCTGAATAGTCACGACCTGAAGTGGATAGGTAGAGAACGCTAAGCGCCTGGATGGCAAGGCGGCAAGACAGAATGAGGATGGCGCCCAGATCAAAGGGCCGTAGGACGGCGCCTGACTTATCGCAGGCAACCCAGCGTCCACAGGTTCGGCACAAATCTCAAGAGCGGTGCAATACCTGTGGCGTTGGCTTGCCGGCGATGATTGGGCGCAGCGCCTGTCAGGCGAACTTGGCCCGGGCCGCGTGCAGTTTCTTGTAGCTGTCGATCAGGCGCAGGTGGCGATCAAGGCCTTCGAGCTTCATGCTGGTCGGGGTCAGGCCATGGAAGCGCACACTGCCGTCCACCGAACCCAATACCGCATCCATGCGCGCATTGCCGAACATACGGCGGAAGTTGGCTTCGTAGTCATCCATCTCCAGTTCGTCATCCAACTGCACTTCCAGCACCACGTTCAGCGCCTGGTAGAACAGGCCGCGGTCTACGGTGTTGTCGTTGAACTGCAAGAATGCCTCAACCAGTTCCTTGGCGTCCTCAAAACGCTGTACCGCCAGGCAAATCAGCAGCTTCAGCTCCAGAATGGTCAGTTGGCCCCACACTGTGTTTTCATCGAACTCCACGCCGATCAGCGTGGTGATGGTGGTGTAGTCATCCACATCGCAATTGTCCAGGCGCTTGAGCAGCAGCTTGAGCGAGCGGCTGTCGAGGCTGTGCAGGTTGAGGATATCGGCACGGAACGACAAGGCGCGGTTGGTGTTGTCCCAGATCAGGTCCTCGACCGGGTAGATTTCCGAATAGCCCGGCACCAGGATGCGGCACGCGGTGGCGCCAAGGTTGTCGTACACCGCCATGTACACTTCCTTGCCCAGGTCTTCGAGGATGCCGAACAGGGTCGCGGCCTCCTGCTGGTTGGAGTCCTCGCCGTGCCCGGAGAAGTCCCACTCGACGAATTCGAAGTCGGCCTTGGCGCTGAAGAAGCGCCACGACACCACGCCGCTGGAGTCGATGAAATGCTCGACGAAGTTGTTCGGCTCGGTCAGCGCGTGGCTTTCGAAGGTGGGTTGCGGCAGGTCGTTCAGGCCTTCGAAGCTGCGGCCCTGCAGCAGCTCGGTGAGGCTGCGCTCCAGCGCCACTTCCAGGCTCGGGTGGGCACCGAACGAGGCAAACACGCCACCCGTGCGCGGGTTCATCAAGGTCACGCACATGACCGGGAACTCGCCCCCCAGCGACGCATCCTTGACCAGCACCGGGAAGCCCTGCTCTTCCAGGCCCTGGATGCCGGCGACGATCGCCGGGTATTTGGCCAGCACCTCTTGCGGCACGTCCGGCAGGCACAACTCGCCCTCGAGGATTTCGCGCTTCACTGCCCGCTCGAAGATTTCCGACAGGCACTGCACCTGCGCCTCGGCCAAGGTGTTGCCCGCGCTCATGCCATTGCTGAGGAACAGGTTTTCGATCAGGTTGGACGGGAAGTACACCACCTGCTGGTCGGACTGGCGCACGAACGGCAGCGAACAGATGCCCCGCGCCGTGTTACCCGAGTTGGTGTCATACAGGTGCGAACCACGCAGCTCCCCGTCAGGGTTGTAGATCGCCAGGCAGTGCTCATCGAGGATCTCGGCCGGCAACGCGTCGCGCGGGCCCGGCTTGAACCACTGCTCGTTCGGGTAGTGCACGAACGGGGCGTTGGCCAGGTCTTCGCCCCAGAACTGGTCGTTGTAGAAGAAGTTGCAGTTGAGACGCTCGATGAACTCGCCCAGCGCCGAGGCCAGCGCAGCCTCCTTGGTGGCGCCTTTACCGTTGGTAAAGCACATGGGTGACTGCGCATCGCGTACGTGCAGCGACCAGACGTTGGGCACAATGTTGCGCCACGAGGCGATCTCGATCTTCATCCCCAACCCGGCGAGGATGCCCGACATGTTGGCAATGGTCTGCTCCAGCGGCAGGTCCTTGCCGGGGATATAGGTGCTGGTGTCCGACACCGGCATCAGCAACCCCTGGGCATCGGCATCGAGGTTGTCGACCACTTCGATCACGAACTCAGGGCCGGTCTGCACCACCTTTTTTACCGTGCAGCGGTCGATGGAGCGCAGGATGCCTTGACGGTCCTTGTCGGAGATGTCTTCGGGCAATTCGACCTGGATCTTGAAGATCTGGTTGTAGCGGTTTTCCGGGTCGACGATGTTGTTCTGCGACAGGCGGATGTTTTCGGTGGGGATATCGCGGGTCTGGCAGTACAGCTTGACGAAGTAAGCCGCGCACAAGGCCGAAGACGCCAGGAAATAGTCGAACGGGCCGGGGGCCGAACCATCGCCTTTGTAGCGGATAGGTTGGTCGGCGATCACCGTGAAGTCATCGAATTTGGCTTCGAGACGGAGATTGTCGAGAAAATTGACCTTGATTTCCATGCGGGATTACCGTGATTTAAGCGTGCAAAACGAAATTGGCCGGCATTATCCGGGTTTTCGTTGCGCAAGTCCTGTTCAACGCCGACTGCAGGCTTGATTTTTCGAAACTGGCTTGCGTATTCCGCCGGATTACTTGCCTGATCCTCTGAAGCCACCCCGCCACCAGACCAGCGGTCATCCTGCTGTGCTAGCGTTTCTGCACCGGGGGACAACGTATTCCCCATGCAGATAAAACACAGCGACAACAACCGTGACGGGCAGGTGAAACCATGGAACTACGCATCAACCAGAAGACCTATCAGGTCGAGGCGGACGCCGACACGCCCCTGCTGTGGGTAATCCGCGATGACCTGGGGCTGACCGGCACCAAGTATGGCTGCGGCTTGGCCCAGTGCGGCGCCTGTTCGGTGCTGGTGGACGGCAATGTGGTGCGCGCCTGCGTTACCCCGGTGGCCGGTGTGGTGGGGCGTGAGGTCACCACCATCGAGGCGATCGAAGCCGACCCCGTCGGCAAACGGGTGGTCGCCGCCTGGGTCGAGCACCAGGTGGCTCAATGCGGCTATTGCCAGTCTGGCCAGGTCATGGCAGCCACGGCGCTGCTCAAGCACACGCCCAAACCCAGCGATGCGCAGATCGATGCAGCCATGGTCAACCTGTGCCGTTGCGGCACCTACAACGCCATCCATGCCGCCGTGCATGACCTGGCCCAGGGGGAGCAGGCCTGATGAACACGCCAGTCGATACACCCGTCGAACTGCTCAGGCTGCAGCGGGGCGAAACGGTCAACCTGTCACGTCGGCGCTTTCTTGCCGGCACCGCAGTCGGTGCCCTGGTGCTAGGTTTCGGCCTGCCCATGGGCTCGGCCCGCGTGCAGGCAGCAGCCGCCGCTGCGGCAACCGCGGAACGCGGCACCCAGGTGCCTGCATTTCTGGAGATTCGCCCGGACGGCACGGTGCGCCTGCTGAGCCCCTTTATGGAAGGCGGGCAAGGCCCTTTCACCGCCATGGCGCAGATTGTGGGTGAAGAGCTGGATGTCGACCCGGCCCATTTCGTGGTCGATAGCGCACCACCGGGCGAAGCCTACGTGGTGATGGAGAACGGCATGCGCATCACCGGTGGCAGCATGTCGGTGCGCATGAGTTACCCCACCATGCGCCGTCTGGGCGCGCTCGCCCGGGGCATGCTGCTGCAGGCGGGCGCCGAACACCTGGGTGTACCGGTCGATGAGCTTTCTACCACACCGGGTAACGTAGTACATACCACGACCGGACGTTCCGTACCCTACGGTGAGCTGGCCGGTCGCGCCATGGACCTGCCGGTGCCCGACCCGGCCAGCGTCAAGCTGCGCGACCCCAGCCAGTTTCGCTGGATTGGAAAGCCCGTACGCCGCCTGGATGCCTACGACAAGTCCACCGGCAAGGCCCAGTACTGCATCGACATCAAAGTCGACGGCATGCTCCACGCTGCCGTGCAGCATGCGCCGCGCCTGGGCATGACGGTTGGCAGCCTGCGCAACGAAGACCAGGTCAAGGCCATGAAAGGCGTACATTCTGTGCATCAGCTGCCAGGCGCCGTGGCTGTGGTCGCCGAGCGCTGGTGGCACGCCAAGCGTGCAGTGGAAGCGATTCAGGTGGACTGGAAAGAACCGGCCGCCGACAGCAAAGTGCGACCGATGCCGGCCGATTTTTCCAGCGACGCCTGGCGCGAACACCTCGCGACGGTGCAAGGGCCATCCCGTGATGAAGAGAACGAAGGGGATATTGCCGGCGCCTTGGCCAACGCCAAGACCCAGGTCGAGGCCAGCTACCACAACCAGTACCTGAACCATGCCCAGCTGGAGCCACCGTCCGCCCTCGCCCGCTTCAACCCGGACGGCAGCCTCGACGTCTGGCTGCCCAACCAGGCCCCGGACATGTTCCGTGACGACATTGCCAGACGCACCGGCCTGGAGCCTGCACAAATCAACCTGCACTCGCCGCTGCTGGGCGGCTTCTTTGGCCGCCACTTCCTGTACGACTCTGCCAACCCCTACCCGCAGGCCATTGCCCTGGCCAAAGCGGTTGGCCGGCCGGTGAAGCTTATCTGGAGCCGCGAGGAGGAGTTTTTGCGCGATGTACTGCGCCCCGTCGCAGTGGTGAAGTTCCGCGCCGGGCTGGACGCAGACGGTATGCCAGTGGCGCTCGAAGCGGTCAGCGCCACCGAGGGCTCAACCGAGGCCCTTGCTGGAAAACAAGGGGAGAAGATCGACCCGACCGCGCTTGAGGGGCTGTCAGGCAAGTCCTACGCCATCGCCAACAAGCGCATTGCCCAGATCTATGTCAAAGGCCCGGCCATGCTCGGTTACTGGCGCTCGGTAGGTAACTCGCTGAACGACTTCTTCTACGAATCATTCCTGGACGAACTGGCTGACAAAGGTGGCAAGGACCCGTTTGAACTGCGCCTGCACCTGCTGCGCGACAACCCGAGACTGACCAACCTGCTGAACGCAGTGGCCGACTTGTCCGGCGGCTGGAAGCGCGGACCGTTCACCGCCGAGGATGGCAGCAAGCGCGCACGCGGCGTGGCCATGGCCTCACCGTTCGGCTCGGAGGCTGCAGTCATTGCCGAGGTTTCCATCGACAACGGCCAGGTCAGGGTGCACGACATCTGGCAAGCCATCGACCCAGGCAGCATCGTCAACCCGGCGATCATCGAGCATCAGGTCAACGGCGCTGTCGCCCTGGGCCTGTCGCAGACGCTGGTGGAAGAAGCGGTGTACGTGGATGGCAAGCCGCGCGCGCGCAATTATGACCTGTACCCGATTCTGCCGCCTTCGCGCATGGCCCGGGTGCATGTGCGCATCATCGAAAGCGGGGCGAAGATGGGCGGCATCGGCGAACCACCGCTGCCCGCCGTTGCCCCGGCGGTGGCCAATGCGGTCGCGCAGCTCACTGGCCAGCGCGTGCGCAGTTTGCCATTGAGCCGCCACACCTTCAGCTGATCGCACAAGGGACGCCTCATGACCCATCGTTTCGCAAGAACCGCTGGCTGGCTGGCGCTGCCGTGCCTGGTCGCGGCGGGCCTGCTGGCCTGGTATGTCACCCGTGAACCCGCATCGCCGTTTGCCGATGCACAGGCCACTGCTGCCGACCCGGCGCTGGTCAGCCGAGGCGAATACGTAGCCCGGCTCAGTGACTGCGTGGCCTGCCATAGCCTGCCGGATGGCAAACCGTTCGCCGGCGGGCTGGAAATGGCCACCCCGCTGGGGGCAATCCACGCCACCAACATCACCCCCGACCGCGACAGCGGTATCGGTAACTATACCCTGGCTGACTTCGACCGCGCCGTGCGCCAGGGTGTCGCGCCGGGTGGCCGACGCCTGTACCCGGCTATGCCTTACCCGTCCTACGCCAAGCTCAGCGATGATGATGTCAAGGCGCTGTATGCATTCTTCATGCACGGCGTGCAACCGGCGCGGCAGGCCAACCTGGCCAGCGACATCCCCTGGCCGCTGAACCTGCGCTGGCCCATCGCCTTGTGGAACGGCCTGTTCGCCGCCACCACGCCTTACACCGCCAAGGCCGGGCAGGATGCACAGTGGAACCGTGGCGCCTATATCGTCCAGGGCCCCGGGCACTGCGGCAGTTGCCATACGCCACGCGGCCTGGCCTTCAATGAAAAGGCGCTGGATGACAGCGGCAAGCCGTTCCTGTCCGGCGCACTGCTCGACGGCTGGTATGCACCCAGCCTGCGTGCCGACCACAACACCGGGCTGGGGCGCTGGAGCGAGGCCGAGATCGCGCAGTTCCTGAAGACCGGGCGCAACCGGCATGCAGTGGTATATGGTTCGATGACCGAGGCGTTCAACAACTCCACGCAATTCATGCGTGACGACGACCTGGCCGCCATCGCCCACTACCTGAAGTCGCTGCCCGGCGACCCTCAACGTGACGGCGCACCCTGGCAATACCAGGCCGAATCGCTAGCCACACGGCTGGACAGCCCAGGAGCGCGCACCTACGTGACACGCTGTGCGTCATGCCACGGCCTGGACGGCAAGGGCCAGGCCGAATGGATGCCGCCCTTGGCCGGGGCAACCTCGGCACTGGCCAAGGAGAGCGCCTCGGCAATCAATATCACGCTCAATGGTTCGCAGCGGGTGGTGGCTGCAGGGGTGCCGGACGCCTATCGCATGCCGGCTTTGCGCGAACAGCTGAGTGATCAGGAGATTGCCGACGTGCTCAGCTTTGTGCGTACGGCCTGGGGCAACCAGGGTGGTGCGGTGGATGCGCAGGCGGTAGGCAAGCTGCGTGGGCATACCGACCCGGCCAGCAGCAGCCCTATCATCTTGCATATGCGTTGAATTGGAGTGGCACATGTACCGACGCGAGGCTGCCCCCAACAAAGACCGCGCAGCACATGAGCCACTCTGTCACTGCCACCGCTCCAGATTCTGGTTCAACCACTGTTCGGGCAAGGCCCCGCCAACGATCTTCGCCATCTCCCGCGCCAGCGCCTCACGCAGCGGTGGCCGGTTGCAGGGCGACTCACGTGAGATTGCCAGGTACAACCCTTCGCTGGACACCGGTGGCTGCAACACCTGCACAGTGGCTGCGATGCCCAATGTGCGTGCCAGCGCCATGCCAGGATACTGCTCGTACACCACATAATCGCTGCGCTTGTGCATCAGCTTCTCGAACGCCTGCCTGGCACTGGGCACCGCTTCGAGGGTGAGATTGGCCTGGGCGTATTCATCGAACTGCTGGCCGTGGCTGTTGTTGACCAGAGTGCCACCCTTGCGGCCTTTGAGGTCGGCCCATTGCTGGTAGGCAAAAGCATTGTCCTGGCGCACCCAGATGACGCTGGGGGTGCGCAAAAATGGCGGGGCGATGAAGTCCACATGCTGCCGGCGCGCCTCGGTCAGGAAATACCCGGCCATCAAGTCGATCCGCCCAGTGCGCACGGCTTCCTGGGCTCGCGACCACGGCCCGGCGTAAACCACCTCTATGTCCAGCCCCAACTGCTTGCCCACGTATTTGAGCAGGTCGGCATTGGCACCGATCAATCGTTGAGGGTTTAGCGGGTCGCGCCACAGGTAGGGGGGGTACTCCGGATTTCCTGTGGCGGTCAGCCGTAAGCATGCATCATCCGCCACCGCAGCCAGGGGCAGCAGTGACAGGCACACCAGGAGCAAGACGTGGCGAAAGCAACGCTCGATCATCTACAACCCTCGGCACATGAAACACCCAGCGACCCGGCGTGATAGCCAAAGGCTGCCACCCACTGTGGTCGCCTGCAGCTATCGTCTGCGCGCTGTGGACAGTCTGGACCATCAGCAACCCGCAGACGAGCCTTTCATCGTTCAGTTGAAAAATCTGCCGAAGGACAGACAGTAAGGGCCTGCACAGCAGGCGACAACGTGGGCTTTTCAGGCACCCTGCCGTCGCATCGCCAGGATCGCCGCGCCGAAACCGATAAAGGTGGTGCCCACCACCCGGTTCACCCAGCGCGACAGCGACGGCCGGGTCAGCACCCCTTTGGCCCGCGCAGCCAAGGCGGCATACGCGCTCAGCGAAGTGAGCGACAAGGCCACGAAAATCCCGGTCAAGGTCAGGAACTGCGGCAACAACGCAGCCCCCTGGTCGATGAACTGCGGGAACAGCGCAGTAAAGAACATGGTCGCCTTGGGGTTGGTGACTGCAGTGAGGAAGGCCGATTTGAACAGTTTCAGCGGCGCGGGTCGCACCTTGGCCGCACGCTCTGCGGCCCCCTGCTCCAGCATCGGGCTCTTCTTCAGCAGTTGTCGCACGCCCAGGTAGAACAGGTAGCCCGCCCCCAGGATCTTCACGGCATTGAACAGTACTTCAGAACTGGCCAGCAGTGCGCCTAGCCCCAGCATGGCCGCAGCCGACAAGCAGAACAGGCCCGTGCCATTGCCCAGCGACGACCAGATCGCGCTGCGCTGGCCATGGGCAAGGCTGTTGTTGATAGCCATCAAAGTGGCAGGGCCGGGGCTGGCGATCGCGATGGCGGCGACCAGGGTGAACGCGAACAGCGAGTGAGAATCCATTTCAGGCTCGGCAGACAATCAGGAAAGGCTGCGTGAATTGCACGCAGGTTCAGCTGGCATTCTGCCGCTTGGCCGCCTTCTTGGCGATAGCCTTCATTCGCGTCGCCGCCCGCTGCACAGTGGCCATTTTCTCGGGCCGCTTCATGCCCCGCCACTTGCGGATTTCGTCACGGGTACGGCCGCAGCTCACGCACAGTTCACTGTTGAGCTGGCATAACGAGACGCAGGGGTTGTCGATGTCTTTGGCCATGCAACTGCTCAGCCAGGCAGCTCTGCACGCGCACGTTCGCCTGCGCTGTGGAACACCTGGCGCACTTCCTCGGCCTTGACCTTGGTTACCGACCTGGCTGCCAGCAACTCTTCGACTACGCGCAAGCCCTGCTCGAGGGCTGTGGCCAGTTGCTCGGCGTCGGAGGCGTCAGCGATATCACCCAGATAGGGAGCAATGAGATACACGTAACGGTCCTGCAGCTTGAGCGCTTCCAGCGCGTCGAGGGCTTTCTGGAACCGATCGGCAGCGGCAGGGCTCATGCTCAATTTATCGAAATGAATCAGGCTCACACGGTCAGTGGCCATTATGACGAATCTCCGTTTCCTGGTGCGGCCAGGCCCACAAGCAGCAGCGCTTCTACGATGCTCGTATGTGCGGGCCCGGGTTATGCCCATCAGGGTACCAGAAGCCGAGGCAGAAAGGGCCACTGCCCCCAGAACTAAAAGTATTTGCCAAGTCGCGTAATGGACGCCCCAGGACGTTATGGGGACATGAGCCGCCATTTGCTGCGCAGGATAATCCCGCCAGCAATCCACCCCGCCGAGGCCGTCATCGCGCTCGGCAGCCCACACAACAACAAGCCTGCGCGCTCAGGCAGACACAATGGGGCCTCATCATACATGGCAAAGGAACACATCCCCGAAACACTCGATCTTGGCGTCACAGACCCCTCGAAAACCGCAGAAGCCCGCCAGGACCGGCATTTCGAGGGCAAGCTTGACTGGATTGTCTTTGGTTTCACCAGCCTTCTGGCCATCGCCTTCGTGCTCTGGGGCTTCCTCAACCAGGTCAGCCTGGCCAGCAGCGCCTCCAGCGCGCAATCCTGGGTCATTCTCAATTTCGGCTGGTTCTTCGTGCTCACCTCCTCCCTGTTCGTGGTGTTCGTGCTATGGCTGGCCGCCAGCCGTTACGGGCGAGTGCCGCTGGGCCGTGATGGCGAACAGCCAGAATTTCGCACGGTATCCTGGGTAGCAATGATGTTCAGCGCCGGTATGGGCATCGGCCTGATGTTCTTCGGCGTGGCCGAGCCGCTGTCGCACTACATATCGCCGCCGCCCGGCTCGGCCAGCGGGCAGACCAGCGAAGCGATGCAGGTGGCAATGGCCACCACCTTGTTCCACTGGACCCTGCACCCTTGGGCCATGTACGCCATCGTCGGCCTGGTAATCGCCTACGGCACCTTCCGCCGTGGCCGCTCGCAGCTGATTTCCGCCGCCTTCCGACCACTGATCGGCAAGCACGCAAACGGCCCTCTCGGCCGCCTGATCGACATGATGGCAATCTTCGCCACGCTGTTCGGCTCGGCCGCCTCGCTGGGCCTTGGGGCGCTGCAGATTGCCGGCGGCCTGGAATACAACGGCTGGATCGAAAGCCCCGGTAAACTGTTCTACATCTCGATCATCACCCTGCTGACCATTGCCTTCGTAACCTCGGCGGTGTCGGGCATCGGCAAGGGTATCCAGTGGCTGTCCAACACCAACATGGTGCTGGCACTGG